>JBCBLJ010000889.1:0-3299 GCA_038520195.1 Planctomycetota bacterium | reverse complement strand
GACCTATGACGCGATCGGTGGGACGGCGGGTACACCTCCCGACAACTACACTATCGATCATAATCGAGTACGACTTGGCACCGGTGACGCCGACTTCGAGGCGGCACGCACCGCACTCCAGAAGTGGAAGCAGGTCCGATTGTCTTGGACGCGCGTGTGGCCGGACGACACACCCATTCGCGAGGGAAGCGTGATTGCGCTGTTGGCGCGTTCATGTGGTCTATGGTGGTTGAACGCTTGCAAGATCGTCTACACCGTCGATGAGCTGTCCCCAAATCGGAAATTTGGATTTGCGTATGGAACACTTCCTGCCCACGCGGGGTCGGGTGAGGAAAGATTTCAGCTTGAAATGGACGACAAGGGAGTTGTGTGGTACGACATCCTCGCATTCTCCCGACCATCGAGTGTTGCAGCGCGACTGGCGTACCTTATCTTCCGGGCGTCGCAGCGGCGATTTTCAGTCGAGTCTGGAAAAGAGATGCGACGCATCGTCGAATTGGCTCAGTGATCAGCGTTGGTCCTTGCGTCGCACTAAATAAGAAGGCATAGCCAACGATCGAATCCTCGTTTCAAAGGCCGATTCGCTCGACGTCGCACAATGGATCATTCGGGGAATTCTCCAAGTCCAAACCCTTACGGCGTCTCATTTTCCAAAAAGAACCGCTCGGGCGAGCGACCACCACCGGATGGTAGTTCTAGTCCGCCCCTTTCCGGTACTGGCGACGAGTACAAGCTGGCGTGACCCATGTGCGACACTCACTGATTGGCCTGTCTCACCAACTACTCGACGAGCAAGGCGCAGCAATGTATGCGAGTCGCGTACCGAGAATTTGGGGAAACGGCCGGACGACGTCAGATTCATGACGCCATCCGGCGAAGTCGCAATGCTGACCGTCGACTCAGTCGTACCCGACGATCGCAGCTCGACAGTCAGTTCGGCCTGCAAATAGACCGACATCAGACGCCGCTTCCTTCGGAGTCCCGCGTGCGGATTTTCATGACACCATTCAATTTCCAGTGCGCATGCTTGACATTTTCGTCACCGGTGCTGCTGGGGACAAAGACCTCCATGTTCTGGAATTCGTAAGTGATTTCAGCATTCCGGCCGGTAAGAGCTTCATACAATCCGATGGCCAGTTCGGGCCAAGTGTGAGTTCCGCTATTCGTGCTCATGACGTTGCCTTCATCTTAAATGGGAATTGACTTGCTGCCTTCCACCCAGACCTCGAACCCACCGATCAGCATCCTCGTCTGCGGTGCTACGGGGTATGTCGGCGGAAGACTCGTTCGCCGGTTGATCGAAAAGGGACATCGCATCACGTGCCTCGTACGTCGACCTGAAAAACTGACGAAGTTTTCGTGGTATCAGCATCCAGGAGTTGAGGTCATTGCCGGTGAACTCGAGGACCCCTCGGCACTCGCTCAAGCCCTTCAAGGGACCGATGTCGCCTACTATCTCGTCCATTCGATGCAGTCTGCTAAAGGGACGTACGCGAAACGCGATCGTGATCTCGCCTCCTCTTTCGCACATGCAGTAGGGCAATCTTCGTGCCAAAGAGTGATTTATCTCGGCGGCCTCGGCGAACTCGGACCAGACCTTTCCGAACACCTCAATAGCCGCCATGAAGTGGCAGAAATCCTCCAGAGTGGTCGGATACCGACCACCGTTTTCAGAGCCGCAATGATCATCGGTGCGGGTTCGGCTTCTTTTGAAACTTTGCGGTACCTGGTTGAACGATTGCCGATCATGGTGACTCCAAAGTGGGTAAAAACCGAGACACAACCGATCGCCATCCGCGATGTGCTACGGTACTTGGTTGAATGTCTCCACGTGGAAGAAACAGCCGGCAGAACCATTGACATCGGTGGCCCCGACGTCATGACGTACCGCGATATCATGCAGGTAATGGCATCGAGACTTGAGCTCCGCAGAAGAATCATCTTTCCGGTCCCGGTGCTCACTCCGAATCTGAGCAGCCTTTGGATTGGCCTGGTGACGCCTGTCAGTAACAGCATCGCGAGACCGCTGGCAGAGGGTTTGCGAAACCGAACGGTGTGCCGAAATGATGATGCCATTCGCCTGATGTCAGGCGCATGCCTCGGCGTCGAGCAGGCGATCGAAGCAGCACTTGAGCGGATTGAGGAAGGACAAATTGAAACGCGTTGGTCAACGGCTGGTAGGATTCCCGGCGACCCGGACTGGGCAGGCGGTACGACCTTCACCGACCGTCGCGAAATCTCGATTAGTGCATCGACGGACCTCGTCTTCGCTGAAATCCTCGGCATCGGTGGAGACAAAGGTTACTGGGGTGCAGGTTACCTCTGGACACTCCGAGGATGGATGGATCAAGCCGTCGGAGGGCCCGGCTTGCGAAGAGGAAGGCGTCATCCAACGGAACTGCATTTTGGCGAAGCGGTCGACTTTTGGCGCGTCACGGAATTGGTGCCGAATGAGCGTCTACGTTTAAGGGCCGAAATGTGGTTGCCCGGCGAAGCGGAGCTCGATTTTGAAGTGGGCGGCCGCACAGATAGCGAAGAGCGTGGGGGCTGCGCACATGTCATCATGACAGCGAGGTTTCGTCCGCGTGGATTGCTTGGGATTCTGTATTGGTATTCGGTTCTTCCACTCCACGGTTTCGTTTTTCCCGTCATGTTACGGGGAATTAAGGCGAATGTCGAAATGAGCTTCGGAGGTACACCGAGAACGCAGCACGAGTAGCACCCCCTTTTTCGCTGACGTCTGCGTCGCTTGGGTGAAGGCCGCAAGCGTCGTGTAAACGGCAGCCGCATTTTCCAAATCGCGTTGCGCCGCTAAGCTATTCGTATTAGGAAACTCCAACGCAGTGGTGGAATGTCGTCGACTGACCGACCGAACTCCGAGCAAGAGAGCGAAGTGACCACGCAGTCTTCCGTTGCGGGAGTGGCAAACGATCAACTCGCTCAGCTCCAGCTAGGAATTGACGTAGCGAACGTTGGACTTGGCAAGGTCGATTACTACTCGGGCATCTTTGAATTGACCGAACAGGCGGCTCGGATTTACGGGCTAGGCGATCAGCCTGTGACGTGCACACGCGATGAACTGCACGCGACGTTTCATCCCGACGATAGAGCGTGGTTGATGAGCGACATCGGTGCGTTTCTCTCTCCTGAGGGAAGCGGGCGGATGTCCTGCCAGCATCGCATTGTGCATGTGGGAGGTGAAGTGAGATGGGTCGAGGTCCGGAAAAAGGTTTTCTTCATCCGCACGGGCAATCAGATTCGCCCCACCCACAGCATCTTGGCCGCTCGCGATATTACCG
>JBCBLJ010000250.1:0-9847 GCA_038520195.1 Planctomycetota bacterium | reverse complement strand
TTGAACAGCTTGAAGAGCAAGCTGTCTTTGTGCGAAAGGTGGCAGGGTAGAATCGTGACGCATTCAACCAATGACACCAGCAGGATCACGATGATCGCGGCAGGCATGACCGACGTGAACTTGCCCATCCGGCCGCTCACAAAGAGCAGCGGGGCGAATGCGACGACGGTGGTTAGTACCGCCGTTGTCACCGAGGGAATGACTTCAACGGTGCCTTGGAATGCGGCTTGTTGATAGGTCTTTCCCATTTGACGATGGGCGAACACGTTTTCGCCGACCACGATCGCGTCATCGACCACGATCCCAAGCGCCATCACGAAGGCAAACATGGAAATCAAATTCAGTGTCTGGCCAGTGAGGTAGAGAAAGCAGCCGGAAGCAAAGATGGCAAAGGGGATTCCGAGTGCAACCCAGAACGCAAGCTTTGGGTCCAGGAACAACATCAACAAGACAAAGACAATCACCAATCCTTGAGCGCCGTTTCGCAACAGTAGATTGAGTCGGCCACGGACTTCAACGGACTCGTCGCTCCAGGTGATCAGCTCGAAACCCGTCGGAAGACTTGCTTCTCGTACGTACGCGTCGACTGCATCGATCATCACAAACAGGTCTTGCGACGTGCTACGTTGGACGGTCATCGCCAAGGCGGGCCGTCCATTGATGACGTTGATGGCCGTCGCGTCGGTAAACTGATCGCGAACGGTTCCGAGGTCGCCGACGGTCAACACCGCGCCGCCTTCCTCGGTGACGAGCGGCAATTCAGCGAGTTCGCTTCCGCGCGTCCTCCGGTTGTTGCCTCTCAAGAGGACCTCTTGCGACGGTCCCTTGATGGAGCCGGCCGGTAATTCACGATTCTCGCGACGGATGGTGTCGGCGGCTTCGCGAAGCGTGAGCCCATGCGCTCGAAGCGTTTGCTCGCGGATTTCAATGTCGATTTGGTAGTCGCGTGCCGCGAGGTAGTCCACTTGGGCGACCGCGGGCAAGGCAAGGATGTCTTCGCGAATTCGCTCGGTGATCTCCCTGAGTTGTAACTCACCCTCTGGCGTCAAGCGTTGACCATCCGATTCGACGAGTGAATCGGGCGCGAGAATACCCACGCGAAGCGACGGACGCCGATTGGTAACCAGTGTGATGACCGGGTCCTCGGTCTCTTGCGGAAAACTTGGTATACGGTCTACCTCAGAACGAACCTCATCCAAAACGCGATCAGGATTTCGTCCACCGGCCAACAGTTCCAGGACGACGGAACAGCTTCCTTCCTGTGCGACGGTGGTCACCTTCTTGATGCCCTCGATCGCTCGAACGGCTTCCTCGATCTTTTGCCCGACTCCTTGCTCGGTCTCTTGCGGCGCGGCGCCCGGATACGGCACGGTGACGCGAATCTGATCGAGTTCGAATTCGGGAAAGGACTCGCGCTTCATTGCCGCGAAGCAGAAGTAGCCGACAACCATTACCGCCACCATGCAGAGGTTCAGCGCGGCGCGGTTCGTGATGGAAGCGAAGACAATGGACTTCATGAGCGTCCTCCCGGTCGACCTCCGCGTCCGGCGCGCGGTCGGATTTCCTTCGGCGGCGGCCCCGTCGCAACGGGCATTCCGTCAAACGGGGCGGCGAGTGGAGAAACCACCACCTGATCACCGGCTTGGAGGCCTCCGGATCGTTGGTAAACGATGACGTGGTCGGGCGTCGAAGTCGCAATCGAGACTTTGCGACGAATCAGCCGCTCGTCTTCGACTACCCAAACGGCGTTTCCGGGTTGGATCGCTTCCTGCGGCAACCGCATCATCGAGAGCGGTGGCCGTGCATGCACGCGTACCTTGACGAACATTCCCGTCATCAACGCCGGCGGATTAGTGTCACGCGCGCCCGCCGCCAGAATCTCAGCCGCCTTCGTTGCCGAATCGCCCGACGAGTCCGTGTCCGAACTCACTTCGTCGGTTCCAGCTGGCGGGACAATGGATTCCAGCAACCGAGATTCGGTCGGAGACTCCACGTGCACGCGGCAGGGAACCATCCTCGTCAAGCTATCGAGTCCGGCACCGTCGTAGCGGTCGACCCGCGCATTCCAAGCGTACTCCACACCATCAATGGCGAAGATCACGGTGGCTGGAACCGAGGGGAATTGATAGCCATCGTCGTTCGAAGTTGTCTCCGAGTTTCCTTGCCAAAGCCAATTCATCTGTCGCATGTGCAACTTGCAAGTCACGTCGAGCTGCGAGGTGTCCTGTAGCCGAACGACTGGGTTGCCCGTCGCTACGAATCCGTCTTGTTCGACACTCTCGCTGACGACGATGCCGTCGAAAGGAGCGAGGATCTTGGTTCGCTGAAGATCCAGATTTGCCTTGTCAAGGTTTGCTTTGACAAGTTGTACGGCGCTTTCCAAACGTGATTCGCGCTGCACCAAGAGCCGCTTTTGATCGACCTGTGACTGCAGGGCCGATTGGGTGGCCAGTTGCGTTCGTCGGGCTGCATCCAATTCGGTGGACGATCCGGCTCTGCGTCGACTCAGATCGAGCGCCCGTTCAAGTTGCCTTTGATCAATCGCCAACTGTTCGCGCGTGGTGCTGATCTGGTTGTCGAGCGTCTCAACCTCAACGGTCAGTTCGCGGATCATCGCGCTGGCCTGCTCCAACTCTTCGGTGAGCCGAGTGACCTCAAGAAGGTAGTCGTCCGGTTCGATCTCGATCAGCAAATCGCCTTTCTTCACCGTCTTTCCAACTCGGCACGAGTCCGACTTGAACTTGACCCGGCCGGAGACTTGAGTCGCAAGATCAATCTGTCGATACGGGACCACCAACCCGTCGACATCAAAGGCGATTCCTTCGTCGTGGGCATTCGCGATGGCGGTTAACACTCGCGTCGGCGCGGATGCTTTCGGCGGCTCCTTCGGCACCTCGGGGCGACTCATCATGAGCACGCCACCCACGCCGACAGCCAGCAGGGTGATGGAGGCCACCGTGCGGATCAAGATCGGTCGCCAGTCTGACATTCGGTGCCCTTGGGATACGCCAATTTCTCGTGCCCATTCAAAGGACACTGACGGCATGATAATCATCAGCCCATCGCGTCGGGGAACCAAGGGCCTGCGATGGAACTCCGAGAACCGCAAGAAGTTGCGTCCAATGTGTCCACAGCGTGCCGGAGAAGCCGCTTTTGATCGATTCAGTCGCTGGCAGCGTGTTCTTGCAGTTGCTCTAGGGAAGCGAATTCGAGGGCGGAGATGTGGGTCGCGTCAAGAACGACGCTCGGGGCCATCCCCGCATCGTAGGCCTCTTTCCAGCGAGCCGCACAAAGGCACCAGCGATCACCCGGGTTTAGCCCTGGGAATTCGTACATTGGGTTGGGGGTGCTCAGGTCGTTTCCGCGAGACTTACTGAATTCCAAAAACTCTGCCGTCATCACTGAGCAAACGACGTGCAAACCGACGTCGGTCGCCCCGGTGTTGCAACACCCGTCGCGAAAGTACCCCGTCATCGGATCGGTGCCACACGTCGCCAAGTCCGTCCCCAAAACATTTTTCGCCATACGCTCGATCCGCTCCTAATGCCGACGGTCCGTGGTCAGGATTCAACTACCGATAGGAGTCTAACGATCAGTCCACCCGTTTGTACCGAACGAGCGAGTCGCGAAGGGCAAATTCGCGGTCCGTCGCGTTCACGGTCCGTCGGCCGCCGGGTTCACGGTCCGCCGGGTTCACCGTCCGCCGGACTTTTCTACCCGCTTGGACCGGGCCACATCCGCGTTATCATGCAGGGTGATCTTTCGATTCTCTTTCAATCGGTTTTCCATGGACGATTCAAACCGGGCGTTGACCGCCGACTTGACGCCGCCCCAGTCCGAAGCGGTTCAACACCTCGACGGCCCGATGCTGATCCTCGCCGGTCCCGGTAGCGGCAAGACACGCGTCGTCACTCACCGGATCGCGAATCTACTTGCGAATGACATTCCGGATTGGCAAATCGCCGCGTTGACGTTCACCAACAAGGCCGCCGATGAAATGCGTTCCCGAGTCGACGCGTTGACCGGCGGGCAGCACCGCGTTTGGATGGGCACGTTCCATCGCTTTTGTGCTCAGTTATTGCGACGATACGCATCGTTTGTTGGATTGAAAGAAAACTACTCGATCTACGACACACAGGACTCGAAACAGGCGATGAAGCGGGCAATCGAGGCCGCCGAAGTTTCACTCACACACGCGTCGCCCGATCAGATCGCCTCCGTCATCAGCCGCGCCAAGAATCAGCTTCTCACGCCGGAGGTTATGCAGACGCAAAACCTTGGCCCGAAAGAACGGGTGGCGGCGAGGGTCTATCCGGTCTACCAACAGCATCTGCTGACCGCCAACGCCGTTGACTTTGACGACCTGCTCTTGCACGCCGCGAACCTGTTGAGGCAAACGCCGGAATTGCGCGGCGAACTGGATGCCCACTTCCGATACATCCTCGTCGACGAATATCAAGACACGAATCTCGCTCAGTACGCAATCGTTCGTGCTCTTTCAATCGACCACCCGAACTTGTCGGTGACCGGCGATCCCGATCAATCCATCTATGGATGGCGCGGTGCGGACCTCAACAATATCCTTGACTTCGAAAAGGACTATCCCTCGGTCAAAACGGTAAGGCTCGAACAGAACTACCGAAGCACTCCGAATGTACTTCGAGTCGCCGACGCCTTGATCCGCCACAACCGGAGGCGAAAGGCAAAGGAACTTTTCACTGAAAACGATGAGGGTGATCCCGTCGTCCTACGGATGTACGAGAACGGTTATGAGGAAGCTGACTCGATCGGTGACGAAATCGTTACCGCGATCACCTCGGAACTCGCCAAGCCGAGTGACTTCGCAATCTTTTGCCGGATGAACTCGTTGACGCGATCGCTCGAGCACGCTTTGCGCGGCCGCGGCGTGCCATATCAAATCGTCAACGGCGTCGAATTCTATCAGCGAAAAGAGATCAAGGACGTTCTGGCTTACCTGCGACTGATCAACAACCCCGACGATGACGTCTCCCTCAGCCGCATCATCAACACGCCGACTCGAGGCATTGGCGCCAAAACCATCGACCGCTTGCAACGGTACGCCGATCAAGTCCGAATCCCGATTCTGGAAGCCGCCCGCCGCGCCGACCAAATTGACACCCTCGCCAAACGCAGCGCGACGATGGTGTTGAAGTTCGTCGAAATCTACGATCGTGTTGCGGCCAAAGCGACCTCCCAACTGTCAGACCTGATCACCTACTTGATTCAAGAAACCGAGTACGACAAATACCTCGCGCGGACGTGCGAGGAGGGCGACGATTCGAGTCCGCTCGCGAACGTGGAAGAACTCATCAGTGCTGCGGTCGATTTTGACCACCGTCACCCCGACGACGGCTCACTCGAGGCGTTTCTTGAACAAGTCGCACTGGTGAGCGACACTGACGCGTTTGACGACGAAGACGATCGCGTACGGTTGATGACGTTGCATGCTTCGAAGGGTCTCGAGTTTCCCCGCGTCTTCATCGTGGGTGTCGAAGATGACCTGCTACCGCACAAGCGATCCAAGGACATCGACTCGCAGTATGAGGAAGAACGTCGCTTGCTGTTCGTCGGTATCACGCGTGCCAAACAATGGCTGCAGCTGAGTTGCTGCAAACGACGCATGATTCGTGGTGATCAGCGGCCCGTCATCCCAAGCCCCTTCCTGAACGAACTTCCGCTGGCGGAGATGACAAAGATTGAGGCGACCGTTCGCAGAGACTGGTTCGACAGCGATTTCGATCAGAGTCACCCGGATTCCTGGGACTTGCCGGAATACAAGACCGATGAGAGCCTTGGCGATGATGGTGTCGCCGAGGACGATTCGTTCGACTTCGGGGCCAATGACGATTCGCCCGACGAGACTCGAGAGCCGGCGGCAGAATTCGATTCCAAGGCGGCAGAACCCTCTGGCAACGGCGAACCGTCGACGAGCACCGAACCGGTCGCCGCCATCGGTGAACTCAAGACGGCCGCCGATTTGATGACGAGTAAACGTCCGCCCTTGACCGCGTTTCGCGAAGGTACGCTCGTTCGTCACTACGAGTACGGACAGGGAACGATTCTTGCCGTCAGTGGACGAGGGCCGAAGAGGATGGCCCGGATTCGGTTCTCCGACGGCGAACACAACTTTCGACTCGCCTTCGCAAAACTCGAAGTCATCGAATAACAAGAGAGTTCTTTTACATTCTTCTTGCGCTCAAGCGAGATCCGCCGGTGGCGATAGCCGTACAAACGTCCCGAGCCAACAGGGGCTCCCTACAAACTTTGGCTTTCGAGGGACGATCGAGATGCGGCAAGCAAACCAACGGCAAGGTACGACACGCTTCTGGGTAATGATTTGCGTCGGCTCATTGATCAGCTTGGTACCCATTCGTGTCACGCTTGCTCAGACCGAAGACCCCACGGGCGAATTTCGCGAACGGTTCGAGGAAATCCTCGATCAAGAGAGCATTTCGATTCACGCGGCGAACTTGAAAATCTACTCGGAGATCCTCGCCCATCAGGGCGACATCGACAGGCTTCGGTCGTTGGTGACGCGAGTGCAGGGAAAAGAATTGAAGCGATCGGTCCGCTTCGAGACCATCGAAGCAATCGATGCCATTCGTCGGGGTCGATACACGACGGCGACGAGGCTGGCACTGCAAGAGAATCGGCCGTGCCTGATCCGCGGTATTCGACACGCCGCCATCGAACAGGGCAAACTCGAAGAACTTGAGGCGGCCCTGCAAAGTCTGTTGCCGCTCGATGGGGTCTACGCCCAGCAGGCAAAAGTCTATGGCGCCGCCGCGGCCGCGTTCGGCCAGCTCGCGATCGCCTACTACCAGGCGAATCCGGATGACGAAGAGACCGCCGAAGCCGTCGATCGATGCTTACTCGCCAGCGCGATGCTTGCCGCCGTTCGACAACCACCGCCATCGGCACAACCCAGCGAGCAGCCGTCGCTGAAGGTCCTGGAGGCGCGCCGCCAATCGGATGATTGGGTCTTCGACGACCGCAATCACGGGCCCGCGTTCGTCTTGGCGCTCGCGGCCACTTCGCGAATCGACCGCCTTGAAGCAATCATGAACTCCGTGCACTTTCCCGAAATGCTTCGCTCGCGCAAACGGCTTTGTACCCATCTCTCCGTTTGCCTCGTGACAACGGGATCGCTTCATCCAAACGCCATCGAAGAGCGTGTCGAGCTTGCCCAATCCCGTTTGGGCACGCTTCCCGAGGACGTGTACTCATCGCTCGCGTACCGCTGCCTGTTGGAGAATCGTGAGCAACTCGCCGACGAGTTTGCGAGTCAGTTCTTCAAGCAACTGCTCGGGCACGTTCAGGCATGGCACGGGCAAGCTCCATTGACGACTCGGGTTCGCGACTCGGATCGAAAATTGCGTTCGTTTGTCCGTGATGTTGACGGCTTGGAAACACCGAGGATTTCAAAGTCGATCGCGGAAACCGCGATCAAATTGGTTGAGCGACTGAGACGCATCGAACCACAAACCCTGCAGGGCGAGATCGGCGGTAACCACAAAAACGATCGCCGCATCGGTTTTCCGGTTGCCATCGCCAGTTACGCCAGCCATTTCGAAAGTTCGCATCTCGAGTCCATTGACACCCTTCAGCGAGAGATCGATGAAGGGCTCGCCGCGTGGGATCAAGCACCCTGGGCGACGGAGCCCGTGGCGCCCCCAAAGTCTCTCAGCCAAGCACTCGCGGGGCGCCCGGAGCGTTTGTCGGAGTGGCTCGAGGACTACCGCTCGAAACGACCGTCACGTGACACGCAATTTGATGTGATCGAACAGCTCTACCGACAGGATCGAAAATCGCTTGCTCGTGTGCTACTGCGGGAACCTTCGGAGACGATCATCCGGCTTGGAAAGCTGCAGGCCGTCTCTGGGTCGGTGCTAGGCTATGTCTGCGAATGCGGCACCGCGGAGAAGGCCAAGTGGGCGAAGCTCGCCGCATCTCTTGGTGACTGGACGACGGCTCAACGGCTCGTCGATTCGATGCGTGATCCCATCGACCAGGCGAGCGGCTATCGGGTGATCGCTCGAACGCTGACCAAGGAGATCGACGCCGAGACCGTCAACGCGCTTGCTGGGCTGATCGAGGATCCAAACCAACGACTCAGCGCCCGACTCGGCGTTTACGCCGCGACGGTGATGGACGTCACGCCGGCTCACGAGGACCCACAAAACCGATGGGCAGCACACCAGGCACAATACAGCAGCGCCAACCGCGCCGGCTACTTCTCCTGGTGAACCCCACCGGCAGCTTCGACTCCGCCTAAGCTCCCACTCGTCGGTCGATGAACTTGAATCGTGGCGACGACTGATGGTGTGCCTCCGCTGTCCGTTTGGCCGCCTAATTGTTGGCGACCTTGAGCAAGCCGCGTTCGCTGCGGAGGATCAACGCGTTGCCGGTCACTGCCGGGCTCGCAAGGATCTTTTCACCGGCTTCCGATTCGCCGATCACCGTTCCCTTGTCGCCCTCGTCGGAGACGACAACCACTTTGCCGTTGGTGTCAACAACATAGATCCCGGACGCCGTCATCACCGGCGTCGCCCAGACGCCGCTCAGCTTGCCGAGACGAGCTTGCCAAAGCACTGAACCGTCACTCAGTGAACCGCACATCAGCACCGAGCCCTTGCCCATGTAGACTCGGTCATTCGAGACGACCGGGCTGCAAGATCGAGGACGCAATTTGTTGCTTTCCCAGGCGATCTTTGCGACACCCTCGGGATCCTTGGCGTCGGAGGGGTTGAGCACAATCGCGGTGGTGCTTTCACCGGGCACAATCACGTACGGCGCGGCGTATGCCGGTGAAGACGTCGCGTCGCCGGAGACTTCGAATCGCTTCAGTACTTCGCCCGTCCTCGCGGCGACCAATTCGATGCCGCCTCGATTGTGCATCGAAACCGCGTAGCGGCCGTCGTCCAACTTGATCGGTTGTGGCGAGGACCAGTTGGAGGAGGCGTCACGCTCGTTCGTCCAAAGGATTTCGCCTGTCTCGGCGCTGACTCCGGCCGCGAACGAGTCGCCTTGGTTTTCCAGTTGCACGATCACAACGCCATCGACCACGACCGGAGAACTGCTCATGCTAATGTCATTGCCGGTTTTCGGATGGTCGACCGCGAGCGCGCGGTACCAAAGCAAGTGACCCTCAAGGTCATAGCAGATCAGGTCACAGCTGCTGAACAAAGCGAAGACACGTTTGCCGTCGCTGGCGGGCGTGGGAGACGCGTTGGAGCTAGTGGGGTGCGTGAACGGACGGCCCGTCGCTCGCATCATTCGCGTCCATTGGCGGGAACCATCGTTGAGCGAAAAAGACTCGACGTAGAGATCCCGCTCGTCTTCACCTCCACAACCGGTCACGATCACCGAATCGCCGATGACCAACGGGCCCCCAATGCCTCGACCCGTGGTCGCCGTCTTCCAAGCGACGTTCTTTCCGGATTCAACATCAAACGTCACAGGCGTCCGCGATTCGGGCGCGAACGATCGTCCGTCACCACGAAAGCCGAGCCAGTCTGCGGCGGACGACGGGTGTGCGAAGAGAACAACCGCGACCACGAGCAACGGTAGACGTTTCATGGGAAAAACTCGACGAAAGGCGTGATGATGAATCTCAGAGAGAATTGTACCAACCGTCCATGCGATCCGGGATGGTCGGGGAAACTCCGCCCCGACGTAGGAAACCGATCGTGAGAGGGAGTGGACGCCATTTTTGGGGGAGCACGTTGGGAGCCTCTAGGACCGGTCGGCGGGCCGAGGGAAAACGCCGAGTCGCTGAGGGCGCGGAGAGGGCTGGCAATGCTGTGGAGTGGGAGGTGGAGGAAGA
>JBCBLJ010000380.1:0-7724 GCA_038520195.1 Planctomycetota bacterium | reverse complement strand
TGAACTTGCTCTCGGCGATCACCTGTGCCTGGCCACGTTCCTCGGCACCGACCCCGGGATAGGCGCCCGGCGTGTCGATAAAGCAGATCAACGGCAAGCGGTACTTTTCGGCGAGTCGCATCTTGCTCATCGCTTTGCGGTAGCCTTCGGGATGGGCGCAGCCGAAGTGGCAGGCCGCGCGTTCTTTGAAGGTGCGTCCCTTTTGGTGACCCACCACCATTACTTTGAATCGATCCAGTTTTGCAAACCCCGCCAAGACCGCTCGGTCATCGCCGAAGTGCTTGTCGCCGTGCAGTTCGACGAAGTCGTCGAAGGCGAGGTTTAAGTAGTCCTTGGTGTACGGTCGATTCTTGTGCCGAGCGACCTGAACAGTCTGCCATGGGTCCAGGGATTCGTAGACTTCGCGAAGTTGTTTCGCGAGTTCGATTCTCAGCGAGCGCAGTTCTTCTTCGGCTTCACTGCTCCGCTCGGTTTGTCGAGCGACGGCATTGATTCTATCTTCGAGTTCCGCGATTTCGGTTTCAAAGTCCAGTCCGGGGCCGGCCATCAGTTGTCCTCCATTCCGCTATCCAGTTCGCTGGCGGATGGCTTTCGAATCATATCGTCAGCGCCGCGAATTCCCGGCAGGTTATCGAAGACGCTGATTTCGGGTTTGCGGGGGCGTTTGACGAAAACTTCCATGCTTCGGAAGTCCTTTAGAAAGTCCCACATCGATTGGGGGCGTGCCGCGGGGCTCTTCGCCATCATGCGTTTGGTGAGGTTGGCAAAGTCCTTCGTCACATTGTTGTTGAATGCGATGGGACTCGGGATCGAAGCGTTGAGGTGTTTGTTGAGCAAGTCGTTGGGTGTGTCGCCGGTGTACGGCGGTTTGCCGGTCGCCATTTCGAACAAGACGCAGCCGAAGGCGTACACGTCGGTGCGTTCATCGCAGACCTTGCGACGGATCTGTTCGGGTGCCATGTAGCTGCGCGTGCCACGAGCGAGGCTGGTGCGGTGGAACAGTTTGCCGAGTCCCTTCTTTTTCTTTTCGCTGATCGTAAAGTCGATGAGCTTGGTCTCGCCGTCGCGACTGACCAGGAAGTTGTCAGGTTTGATGTCCAAATGCAGCCACCCGCGGGTGTGCATGTAGTACAGCCCTTCGCCGGCCTGCTCGATGATCTTTCGCAGCATGAAGGCGAGCGAATCGGGTCCACGGCGCAATGCCTGCTTGATGTTTAGCTCGCTGAACAACTGAAGCACGAGATAGGGCCGGTCGTTGGCAACCTTGTACTCGATAATCTTGATGATTCGGGGACTGTTTTGAAGGTCTAAGCCGACGTTGTACTCGTGCTTGAGAAGACCGACTTCGCTGCGGTCTTTCGCGAGGGAGAGTTTTAGAATCTTGAGGGCGTAGCGTTTCTGTTCGTGCTCCTCGACCGCTTCCCAGACTTCCGAGCTACTGCCGGACCGGATCAGACGAGTCAGCCGATACGGTCCATAGAAGTCGCGGGTCTTGGTCATCGCGGGCAGTTAAACAGTGGGGGACGCGTGCGTTTCAGCGAGCCATTCGTAGAGCCTTCGCCAAATCGCATGATAGTTGACAGGTGGGCGGACGCGAAAGGCTACGGTTTGGCCTCGGTCGTTTCGGCGAGCGTCTCACGGTAAACGTCGCGAATCCGCCGCGTCATCGTTTGGTGGCGGAATTGCTCGGTGTAACGCTGCCGTCCTTCGCCGCCGAGGCGGTCGCGAAGCGGTTGGCTGGCGACGAGTTGACCGAGCGCATCGGCCAGACCGTCGGTGTCTCGCGGGGGAATCAGAAATCCGGTTTCTCCGCTGTGGATGACTTCGCGGGCGCCATCGACGTCGTAGCTCACCGCCGGCTTCCCTGCGATCAGTGCTTGCGGAAGGGCTCTCGCGAGGCCTTCGCGATAGGACGTGTGAACCAGCGCGTCCATGCCGCCGATGAGACGAGGCACCTCGCTCGGCGACACCAACCCGGCAAACACGAAGTGCTGCGACATTCCGAGTGAATCGATTCGAACCTGGAGACGCTCTCGCAAAATTCCATCGCCGACCAGTAAAAAGCGAGTTTGAGGGAATCGATCGGTGACGCGCTTCGCCGCCGTTATCAAATCGTCGTGGCCCTTGAGATGAAACAAACGCGCGATCTTTCCGATCACGACGTGCCCTTCCTCAAACCCGAACCTCGCGCGGATTTCCGCACGATGAGTGTTCGAGGTCAAAAACGGTTCGACATCCATGCCGCTGTAGATGGTGGTGAACTTGTCACGCGGCGCGACATCCGCCTGCGTCATTAAATCCGTCATCGCGTCGGCAACGCAGATCATTCGGTGGCAACGTTTTGCCGCCCAGCGTTCGCAGCGACGAAAGAACTCACGAGCGAGCCGAGGTTGGAACTCATGAAAAGGTGCCCCGTGTACCGAGTGAATCACCGCCGGCACACCCAATGACCAAGCCACTCGTCGACCCAGCAGTCCTCCCTTTGCGCTGTGGGTGTGGACCACATCGGGACGAAACCGTTTCAGCGATCGACGGATCTCCTTGATTGCTTTCCAGTCATAAATCGGGTGGATGTTGCGTCGCAGGTTTGGCAGCAGTTCGATCGCCAACTCCCCTGCCCTGCTCTGACCGTACTGCAACCCGGCTCGCGTCAGGAGGTCGCCTTCAGGGCCCAGCGCCGGCCCCGTGATCAAGAGAACCTCGTCGCCGTATTGCTCCACGAGGTCGGTGCAATTGAAAAGCGTGTTCTCCTGCGCACCGCCGATGATCATGCGGGTGATGACGTGCGCGACGCGCAACTTGGAGCCATCGGACTGCGGCACGGTGATCCCTAAAGATGTTTGTCGAGAAATGTGACGATGTCATCGACAACGCGTTCGATCCAGTCGGGGCGGTTCCAGTGCCCGTGCTTTGCGCCTTCGTGAATCACCAGTTCGCCGACAGCTCCCAACGATTTCATTTTCTCTCGCGTCTTCGCGTTACGTCCTGGATTGTCTTCGCTACCGCAAAGGAATAGCGTTGGCGGCATGGACGCATCCACTTTTTCATATGCGTCGGCGAGCTGATACAGTTCTTTTTTTTCGGTCACATTTCCCTCCATCCAAAGGACGGCGTTGGAAGATGACTTGGCCGATTTCGCGAGCGACCTCTCAGCAACCATGCCCGTGGCAATCTCGAGCGGTCCTGCCAAGACGACGGCAGCTTGGAGCCGCGTATCGGTCTGGCGATCAGCGGGATGTTGAAGCCGTTGGTCGGAGGTTCCGGCAGCCATCAGGCCGACGAGGTGACCACCGGCCGAGCCTCCGACGGCAGCGATCCGCTGAGGATCGATCTCATACCGCTCGGCGTTGTCACGCAGGAAAGCGGTAGCGGCATTGCAATCACGGATCGCGGCCGGGAAAGCGGCTTCTCCGGCGAGACGATACTCGATCGCGGCGGTGACATAGCCCTTTTCAGCGAGTCTCAACGCCAACGCACGGAACTTCGTCTTGTCGCCCTGTTTCCAGCCGCCTCCGTGAACCACAACGATCGCCGGCTTTTTGCCCCGCGGGTTGGCAGGGGTGAAGACGTCCATCAAGAGCTCGCGCGAACCGTCTTGAGTGAAGACGGTGTTGAATCGAGCCCGGATCGTCGGCGGTATCGCGGTCGAGGTCGGTGATGAATCAGGGCCCGCGACGGGCTTGTTCGGAGAGACGCCATACTCGTTGAGTGGCAACGCGAACAATCCGCCAAACGTGCTAACAAAAAGTGTCCGAGCGTCAGCGCCGCCGACAATCGCATTGATGGGGCGATGAGGTAGCGGGATCGAAGTAAGTGATTGACCGTCGGCATCGAAAACGTGCACCGCGCTGGCTCCGGTCACATAGACGTTTCCCGCCCGATCGATGCACATCCCGTCGCCACGGAAGCCGTCGTCGGTGTTGGGAAGCTGAGCGAACGCTTCGACGGAAGGTTTGTCTTCATCGACGGCAATCCGGTAGATCACGCCAGTACTGAAGGAGGAGACGTAGAGCCGTTTGCCGGAGGGCGAAAGTGCGATGCCGTTGGGTCGCTCCAAGCCCTGTGCGACGGTCGTCAGGTTTCCGCCGGCGTCCACTCGCGTGACGATCCCCTTGGCGGTGATCGTCGTGAAAACGTTCCCTTCCGCGTCGACGGTGAGATCGTTGGGACGTTCATCCTTGGCAAACTGGGCGATGGTCTCGATGCGTCCACGGTCCCAAACCGCGATCCGCGCGTTGCGATTGTCGGCGAGGTAGAGTCGGCCGAGTTGAAAGCACGTTCCAGAAATCGCGATCTCGACGTTCAGCTCACGCGGCTTTTTGCCCAACGTTTTGGAGTCAAACTGCAGTAACTTCTTTGCCTTGACGTCCGGAACGAACAGACGACTTGAACCATCCCACGCGGCCCCATCGGGTAGCCCGAATTGATCGGAGATCAGCGCGGGCGTTGCCTCGTCAACGACGATGGGTCGTTGAGCGGCCGCATGAGATGCGACCGTCAAAAGAGTCAGGCACGTGGCAAAGGATTTGAGTGGCGATCGACGCATGGGGTCTCCGAGGGACTGAGGAAGCGGCCTTCATCATAGTCCCCTGCCCTGCCCGGCAGGAACGCCCCGCGAGGTGACGTTCCGACCCGCCGTCGGTCGTTGTGCTCAAGTACCGAATTCGACGCGGCGGCGACCGAGTTGAGACTGGAGTCGGTTCACGATCGACGTGTGCATTTGGCTGACACGCGACTCCGACAAATCCAGGGTGGCACCGATCTCTTTCATCGTGAGTTCCTCATAGTAGTAGAGGATGATGATCAATCGCTCGTTTCGATTGAGGCCTTTGGTGACCAATCGCATCAGGTCGTTCTTTTGAACGCGACGCGTTGGGTCTTCGCCTTTCTTGTCCTCGAGAATGTCGATCTCGCGAACATCCTTGTAGCTGTCGGTCTCGTACCACTTCTTGTTCAGTGAAACGACACCGACCGCATTGGCGTCGGATTCCATCTTTTCGACTTCGGCGATCGCCATTTCCATGTGTTCGGCGAGTTCCTGGACGGTCGCGGGGCGCCCGTACCTGGTTTCAAGTTGCTTTTTGGCAACCGCCAACTTGCTCGCTTTGCTGCGGACCAGCCGAGGAACCCAGTCCATCGTTCGAAGTTCGTCAAGCATCGCACCGCGGATACGCGGCACGCAGTACGTTTCGAACTTGACTCCACGTTCCATGTCGTAGGAGTCGATGGCGTCCATCAGTCCGAAGATTCCGGCACTGATCAGATCGTCCAACTCGACACCGTCGGGGAGTCGTTGCCAGATGCGGTCGCCGTTGTAGCGAACGAGCGGCATGTAGCGTTCAACGAGTCGATTTCGAAGCGGTTCATACTCGTCCGCGTCTTTGGCGGTCAGTTTGAACTGTTTCCAGACTTCGAGGATTTCTTCGTCGGTTGAAACTGCGGATGGCATCCATTCCTCCGTGAGCTCAATTGTTTCCCGAACGCCGCGACGCGTGCCCGAGAATCGTATTGTCTTGTCGTGGGGTGTCCGGCAACGTCCAAGCGTCGAACGTCCTTGTTCGATTCGCGACGGACCCATTCGGGTTCACCCAACTGCCGAATGTGACCTCTCAGAAAAAATCTCAAGTCGAGTTATGAGAAGTCGGCACGCGGCATTTCTAGTATCGGTCGTGTTCGGGTTGAGATTGAGTGGAAAACGTTAGGCCGCTTCGAATTGTTGAACTTCGAGGCGCGTCGGTAGCAGTCGAGCGACCAAGTGATCGGTGGTGGCAACGGCAATGTCTTCGGGGACTTGTTGTCCGTTGGTGATGTAGCTGATCGGGAAGCCCCCGCCCGTCGTCAGTGCCGATAGAACTCCCGCGGTGTACGGTGTCTCATCGAGTTTGGTGACGATGGCGGCGGTCGGTTGCGCGGACGCAAATCCTTCGAGCGCTGATTGGACCACCGCGGCGGTACTCGTCGCGCTGACGACCAAGTGTGTTTCGTCGGGGCGGGCCGTCCGCAGTAACTCCGCGAGGCCATCGAGTTGATGATCACCCTTGGGGCTTCGCCCGGTGGTGTCGATCAGAATCAAGTCGACGTCGCCGAGTTGAGCCAATGCTCGCGGCATTTGCTCCGCCGATTCCACCACGCTCATCGGGAGATCCATGATTTGAGCGTAGGCACGCAGTTGTTGGATCGCTGCGATCCGAAACGTATCGATCGTCAGAAGGCCGACACGTCGCTGGGCGCGGACCCGAAAGCCGGCTGCGAGTTTGGCGATGGTCGTGGTCTTGCCGACGCCGGTCGGTCCGACCAGGGCAACGACGCGGCGACCCTGTCTTGGGATTTGGATCGGGCCGCTGAGTCTTATCTCTCGGGCTACGGTTTGCTTCAGGTGTTCCAAGCGTGAAACATGTGCTGTTTCACCGATCGCGGAAAGGAACCCTGCGGTGGAACGCATCCATCGTTCCACGGTCGCCGGTGAGACTCCCAGCGAAAGAAGATCTTCTTCTTCGTTCCATGCACCCGCGGAGTGCGGCAACGCAAGCGACGATTCAGCCAATCTCGCATCACCGGTCGGAAGCGCTGATTCGGTGTCGCTCGCACTCGCGGTGACTTCAACGTAGCTCCGCCCGAGCCAACCCATCCAGCCATCACGGCATTGCCGCGTCTTCAATACCGAAGCATTGGGGCCAAGCGATTCCCGGATTTCCTCCAGGGCGGCTTGCAGGTTGGCGGCTCGAAAAACTTTGATCTGCATGCGTTGATGCGAACGTGGTTAGGCTGCGGCCGGCGAGCGACTCAAGGAGGCGGTCGCGTGAAACTGAGTTTCGGTATCGCTTGTGATTTCAGAGGTGGACAGGACATGCACCGTAAGGCCGTCCAAGTCCGCCACCTGTTTCACGCGCCGCCGGAGCGGTGGAGCGACAAGGATCACCGGCGGATGGCCGATTGACGTTAGCTTCTTAACGGCTCGTCGAATCGCGTCGCAAGTGATCTCTGAAGGTTTTCCAATTGCCCCCACCGTTCCATCGCCGCTGTGTGCATGACCACCCCGCGCATTTTCGTCTTGCACGCGATCGACGTCCGCGATCACGTCCCGGTCGAGTGTCACCACATGTAACACGCGGTTCGAGTCGCGAAGTCCCGCACACAGCGTGCGAGCGAGCCGTGCTCGAACCATTTCGATCCTCGCTTCAGGGTCCTCGGTCCGCTGGGCGGCGTCGCTGAGTCCCTCCAAGATGACGCCCAGTTGTCGGATCGGAATCGATTCGCGAAGAAGCCCCTGGAGCGCCTTTTGAACTTCCGCCACCTTCATCACCGATGGAACAAGTTCATCCACCATCGCCGGTGACTCTTTGTGAAGTTCGTCCAGGAGGTGCTTAGTCGCATCACGTGAAAGGAGTTCGTCCGCGTAGGATCGCGCAATCTCCTCCAAATGATCCGTCATCGCCGTCGTTGGCGTCCTCGTTGTGTATCCGTAGATCAAGGCCTGTTCACGATGGTCCGCGTTGATCCAAGTCGCCGCTGTTCCGGTGATCGTGTCGATGACCGTTTCGCCGGCGACAGATCCGGTGGTCCGGCCGTCATTCACGGCGAGAAGTTTTTCGATCCGAAGTTCGCGCCGGGCGACGACGTCGCCGAAGAGCCGGATCTCATATTCTTGTTCGCCGAGCGTCGCGTCGTCGCGGACGCGCACCTTCGGGAGGACGATCCCGATTTCGGCGGCGATCAGGTTTCGC
>JBCBLJ010000743.1:0-4201 GCA_038520195.1 Planctomycetota bacterium | reverse complement strand
TGTCACCGATTCACCTGTCAGCACCAAGCTCAGTGCTCGCGTCGTCGGGACGCCCAAGTGGTGCATCGCTTCGCTACACAGGAACTCGCGCACCGAACTGCGAAGCACCGCGAGTCCGTCGGCGAACCGCGAATAGGGCGTCGGCCCCGCACCCTTGAGTTGAAGTGTCTGGTGCTTGCCATCGCGATCGACCAGTTCACAGAGATTGATCGCCCGTCCGTCGCCCAGTTGACCGGCCCAGTTGCCGAACTGGTGACCCCCGTAGCACATCGCGAAGGGGTCCATGTCGGGATGAGTAAGATTGCCCGAAAAGACTTCAGCGAACTGCTGCGACTGGATGAGCGAGTCGCTCAACCCCAATTGCTTAGCGACTTCCGATGAAACCGCGACCCGTTGAGGTGCTCTCACTTGAGTCGGCAAGACCCGCGAAAAACAAGCGTCGTAGACCTGTCGCGTCTCGTTATTTGTCTCCGGGTCGGCGGGCAGCTCAGTGGTAAACCGATTCTCAAATCGAAGCTCACCCCAACCGTGGTGCCAGTCAGTGTCTTTCATGGTGATTGAGCAAAATGGGAACGAAGCGCTCAATCATACCCACCGATCAAGCCGCCGATCAGAAGCCGAGAATCTTCTCGAGACCTGAATTGATCTGCTCCAGCCCCGAACCGAGTTGCTTTTGCATGATTCCTTCCAGCCGATTCTGAATCACCTCCGCGCCGGCCTGAGTCCCCAGCCGAGTCACGATCTCCCGAATAGCGGATGAATCCAACGCCGGTTGGCTGAGTGTTCCTCGAACGGGAAACGTCACCGACTGTCCGGCCAAACCTTTCAGATCGCTGCCCAACCAACTGGCATCGAGTGGCAATTGAGCCATCAAATCCAGTCGCGTCTGAAAATCGACACTGCCGCTGGTCAGCAGCTGTGCTCGATCGATCTGGAATAACATGCGCTGGTGTGTCACGACGCCATTCTCGAGTTGGAAATCGACGAGTTGCGCCGGCATTGTCATCAGAGTCGCTTGAGAAGGCGCCGATGGTTCGCCAGCCCGAGCCAGCGACTTCAACTGTTGCACACCCAACAATAACTGCTGAGCCATCGGTCCGGTTGCCAAACGTGCGTGGTCGATCCTCAGTCTTCCACGAACACGACTCGACGCGGGATCCTCCACGACGATCAATGCTTCGTCGAACTCCGCACCCAGCTTCCCGTCGACACTTGCCGATCCGGCCGCCAAGGGGGCGAGATACTGTAGCCAACCCGCGGCCATCTCTCGGGTGATGCTTAGTGACTCCACACGCGAACCACTGCCGAGACGGAGAAGCGTGGGCTGATCACTCGTCGCGTAAGTCAGTTCCGCCGACACCGTCGCCATGCCAAGGTCGTTCACCTGACCCGGTCCATTCGCTCCGACGGCAGGCGCCACGGGGAACGTGGATTGAGCGATCGTCAACTGCCGCTCTGTCATCCTGAATGGCAAAGTTGCCCGCCCGAGCCAAACGTCGCCCAGCTGACAGCTTGTCCAACCAAGGTCGCCACTCGCTTCCACGAGCGTTGGCTGATCACCTCCACTACGCAAACGCACCTGTAACTCGGTTTCATGCATGCCATCGGCGAAAATAGCGGTCCCGCTGAGTTGCGCCAGGCGGCGTCCGACCTCATTCATGTTCCAGCGAGTCGGACCGTGAACCTGCATCAGAAACTGATCCTCCCGACTGACGACGTTGCCCGAAAGCATCCCCTCCATCCAGTCGGAGACGATCCGAACACCATCGAGCGTGATGGAGTCCATCCTTTTTGCGATCAACAACGGACCATTCAGTTTCAGCGCTGGCTCGCTCCAAACCTCCGTCGGTTGATTCCCTGTCACGCCAAACGACTGCCCAAAGGTCGGCTGCCCCGACGGTCCGTTGATTCCCTCGGGAGTCCCCGGTGGCGCGAGTCTTCCCGCGATTTGGGTGAGTCGAAGATTCGCTGCCGATGCGTCGTTCACTTCGACCTTCCATTGATCGCCGACATCGGTGATCGTCGCCTTTCCTTCGCATCGCCCCGTCACTCGATAGGATGGCTCCGAAGTCGGTCGGTAACTCGCACTGTGCATTGACGCTTGTGCCGCAGCAAAGCGCGTCCCCAAACTCGCTTGCAGACGTTCCAAGTCTGCCTTCCAGGCGACATCGAGATTGGTCGTTTCCCGACTCGCCTCGCCACGAACCGCCAATGACAGAGCGTCCCCGCGTACAGTGAATTCTTCGCTATAGAGGTTGCCGCTGGGCCACGCGACCGTACCGGTAAAGTCGACCTTCAACTGCGGTTGGCTATACCACTGGTCGGAGATGACGACACGCGGCTCGAAAAGCTCCATCTGAACTTGTGAAACGACCAACCGCTGCCGACCGACCTCGGCGTCGGCGGCCCACATGACCCGTCCCTCGGCGTCCTGCATCGCCGTCGGTAGCCAAGGCCGCAATGACTCTGATAAGTTTTCCATACGCCCATCGCCGCTGAGCCGAAGCGGATAGATGGATGTCTCGGAAGGGTTCTTCACCGGTCGAGTCAGTTCCGCTTTCGCGTAAACGCCTCCGCTATGAACCACCGCCTCGCCCATGCTGAGTTCATCCAGCGTTTGTCCGTTCCAGTGTCCGACCGCTTTGAGTTCCGTCCGGACCACCGAGCGTTTGAATCGATTCCCATCTGGAAGCGTGATCAACAGGTTTTTTCCCTCACCCGACCCGCTCAGCGCCCATTGATCGCCGGTTCCGCTCACCGCCGGTGTGACTTTCCACTGCACGCGTCCACCCGCCATTCCGCCCAGCGAGAGATCCGAGAGGTCTACGATCGGTCGCAGCATCGTGTACAGCCGACCGAAATCGACCTTCACGTCGGCGGCTCCCGAACGCAATGAACCCTTTCCCGAAGCCTGAGCGAAAGCACTGTTGAGTTCAAAGGATTCGGCCTGCAACTCGCCTCCATCACCCGAAACGATGGCCGTTAGCTCGATCGGCTCAATGATCACCGCACGGCCACCGGATCGAGCCCGCAGCGATTCGCTTGCCATTTGCAGCCGGCTCTGACGTCCGCCCGCGGACGATCGAACGTTCTCTATCGTTCCAATGGCCCGACCCGAAACGAGTTTGGCGTCGGCTCGAAGCGGGATGAAGCCCGGCAATGCCCGATCAAGCGCGGCCAGATCGATGTCCATATGCGCCTTGCCGTCAAACGCTTGCAACCACTTGACGGGGTTGTCACCCTGACCCGTCAGCGTCACATGCGTTGGGAAAGCTCCATCGATCGTCGCACCACCGAAATCCGTGGTCGCGGTCAATCCGTATCCAAACAGCCAACCGTTGTTGAGCGATAACTTTCCGTCCAACGTGGCCATGGAGTTGGTCCATTGACCGGATTCATTGTTGTTCCAGCCAGCTGTCACACCGCCAATCGTGGCGAGGTTGCGAACACGCAGATTCTCGATCGCTGCCTGAAACGATCCGTTGGCTCCACCGATCATGCGAACCGATCCCGTCGCATCGCCCGTGTATTCGACCGGAAGACCGGATATCTCTCCATCGAATCGTCGCGCTATCAAGTCCATCGTCGATAGCGGCAATGAGTCGGTTTGAATCGACAGCTCCCAACCCTCGTCGGTTGGCGCGGCGTCGCCATCTGAAAGGCTGACTGGATTCGAGTCGGAACGTCCCGATAACCAGGCAAAGTTCGCTTCGATCGCCCCGCCCCCTCCCGCCGGCTCGACGATCACTCCTGCCAACTTAGCTCGAATCGCTTCTCCGATGATCTCACAATCGATATTGGATTGATCGATCTCCCAAGTTCGCTGAGTTTCCTTGTCGCTGAAACTCGCCTTAGCATCCTGAATGCTGACTTTCGCCGACAACTGGCTTTGTTCCTGATCCGGCCCCTCCAGTAGCTGACGCAGATCTTCCTCCAACGATGTGCTGCCAGCGGACACGGTGCTCGTCAGCGAGACGCCTCGAAGCGTGATTTCTCCAAGGTGAGATGCATCAAAACCAATGAGTTGCGGGAGCGTCAAAGAGCTATCCAACCGACCGATTTGGAGCTGCGTCTCGCCGCTAGCACCCACCAGTTGAATCTCATCGACCGACAAGGGCGTGATCCAGCCGAAGCGAACCTTCCCTATCTGACTGTTCCAGCCGTAGCCGGCGATCGAGTCTCGAACGAGCGCTCGAGCAAT
>JBCBLJ010000959.1:0-2918 GCA_038520195.1 Planctomycetota bacterium | reverse complement strand
TGTTCTCGGTCCCGGGATCGACTCCGAGTGCAGCGCATAAGGTCGCAAGCAAATCCTGCTGATTCATCTTTCCATCGGCGACCTCCATGCCACTATCCGTTGTTTTCCCATGCACATGGCCTTGGGCGACGCCGCCTCCGGCGAGCACACAGCTGAATGCATTGGGAAAATGATCGCGACCGCCATTACTGTTGATCACCGGTGTGCGGCCAAACTCGCCAGCCCAAAGGATCGTCGTTTTTTCGAGCAAGCCACGATCGGCGAGTTCTGTCATCAGAGTCGACCACCCGAAATCGAGCTGCTCACTAAGGTTCCGAACCTGCTCGAAGTTGTTCGCATGGGTGTCCCACCCGAGCCCGTCACCCAACGTGACCTCCACGAGGGGAACGCCGCGTTCGATCAGACGCCGCGCCATCAAGCAGCCCTGCCCGAACGTACCGCGCCCGTACGCCTCGCGAACCGTATCCGACTCCTGGCTCAAATCAAAGGCGTCCGCCGCATCGCTTTGCAGCGTCGCGAGCGCCGACCGGTAGACCGTGTCGTGGGCAAGCACGTTCGCGGTCGGCCGCGTTCGTACAAAACTTTCCTGTAGAGTGTTCCAAACTTCGATCCGCTTTTCGTACCTCGGCTCGTCGATACTCTCGTGACGACGCAAATGATCGACGCGAAGCTGCACGAATTCGCCTTCCGCGGGTGCGCCCGATCCATTGACCGAAGTCGCGGCATGTTTGGGCCCCAAGAAACCGGGACTCAGGGAACTCCGAGCGAAGAACCCGGGGGCGACCGAAATGTAAGCTGGCAACTGAGAATGCCCCTTGTCGAGTGCCTTCGAGAGCGAACATCCGATCGCCGGGTATCGAACGGGGCCACCGGGTATATGCCCGGTTCTCATCAGCGTCGTGCCACGCTCATGGTCGCCTTCCTTCGTGCTCATTCCACGCAAAATGGCGAGTCGGTCGGCTTGCTTGGCGAGCTTCGGAAGATGCTCGCTGATGCGGATACCGGGGACCGACGTGGCGATCTCTTGGAATTCACCTCCGTTGACGTGCCCCTTCTTGAGATCAAACGTATCCAGCTGACTCGGACCCCCTGCCATCCAAAGCAAGACGCAGTGCCGACCGTCTCGCTCATGGGCTTCTTCGGCCGCCCGCGCGATTTGAGGCAACCAACCACTGGCACCGATTCCGGCAGCGACCCCAAATGCACTGCGACGCGTTAATCTCATCTGATCTTCTCCCGTGACGGGGACACAAACCGCTAAGGACACACAAAGCACTCGGCACTATTTAAAAGCGCCCACGTCAAATCACAACGAGCTCGCAGCGCATCGTCGGCCGATTCGGCTTCGGTAAGGTATTTTCCAAAACCTTCACGCTCACTTTCGGTCGGATAGCGCGAAAGACAAGCGAGGAACAACGCTTCCAACTGATCATCGGGCGAGAAGAAGGGAGCATCGAGCGACGACAACAATCCACTCGATGCGATCGTACTTGCCGAAAACAATTCAGGACCATTGAGCATCCCCAAGGCCTGAACGACCCCGTGCGGATAGCTCTCCGGATCCGATTGCGCTGCCCTCATCCGGCTCAAGAACATCAGACGCCGTTGGTCGGTAGCTTCAGCCCCTATCTTCTGCGTTTCAAAAAACACGTTCTGGGTGAGCGTGTCGTAGTACTGTTCCGCCGAAAGCGTCTTGACCGACATCACCGCGTAGTGCCGTTCGTCAGGGCGATCACCGGCCATCGCGCTACTGCGTTGATAGGCGCGCGTCTCAGCAATCGCAATGTACAGCGAACGCAAATCGAACCGTTGACGGACCAAGTAATCCGAAAGGTACTGTAGCAGCTCCGGGTGCGTCGGCGGATTGTCTTGATCCATCGCATCGACCGGATCGACCAACCCGCGACCAAATAGATGTGCCCACACACGATTCACGGCCGCACGTGCAAAGTACTGGTTGTTCCGTGAGGCGAGCCAGATCGTCAATTGGCGACGTCGAAAATCCGCGGGATCCTCTTCCGGAGGCTCTTCCACTCCAGGGTATCGCGGCGACATCACTTGATCCGTTTCCGGCAGTGTCACTTCCTTGCCGCGTTCGTCTTCGATCAGCGACGTTCCCGCCATCCGGCCATCGGCTGATTTCACTTGCGAGAAGAACGCTGCGAACTGCCAGAAGTCTTCCTGCAACCATTGCCCGTCGGGATGGTCATGGCATTGGGCACATTGCAGCTGCAAGCCCAGGAAAATCTGGGACGTCGATGCGGCGACTTTGACTGGATCGACATCGCGCGACGTGTAATAGACCGCAGGTCCCTGATTACCCTGCCCGCCGGCGGTGAGAAAGCCACCAACGAGATGATCGTAAGGCGTGTTGCTTTGGAACTGCTTTCGGAGCCACTGGTGTAGCGCTTGGGCATTCCCCTGTCGGTCGTCCAGTGCGTCGGCGGGAAGCAACACCTCGTTCCAGCGATTCGCCATGTGCGTTGCAAACCGTTGCGAACCCAACAGCTCCTTGATCAACACTCGCCGCTTGTCTTCGGACCGGTCCGCTACGAACTCACGGAGTCGCCAAATCGGAGGGGCGACACCTGCGAGATCCAACCAAACGCGACGGCAAAACTCTTCGTCGCCACTCACCGGCGCGGCCGTAAGATCCTCCGGCCAATCGGCCTCGATCATGCCGTCGATCGTTTCCGTCGGTGAATCAAACCGCTTCGTTTGCGAGTCACCCGCTTCGAGCGACGAAACCAGCAGCCCCGCGTTGAGCAACGCAGCGGCGACGAGCGCATGGATCAAACTACGAGACATCGGATTGTCCTGATCGATCGAATCTTTCCGCGTGCGCCCGAACCGGGAGCTTAGCCGCTCCCCCCGTTATAGCAGCCACACGCAGATCCGACAAAGATCTTTGCCGATCA
>JBCBLJ010000562.1:0-5676 GCA_038520195.1 Planctomycetota bacterium | reverse complement strand
CAACTCTACGACGACATTCTGTCCTCGCGACTTGGCGATGTGAGCATCTCGTCGCTCGACAGCCCCAACGCTTTGCTACTGATCGGCCGCAGCGAAGCGATCACCTCGCTGAAGGAACTGATCGGGAAGATCGACTTGCCCATCGAATCGGCGAGTCGGTTGCGAGTCTTCCGATTGCAAAACGCTTCGGCCGTGGATGCCGAGACTGCAATCCGAGATTTCTTCACCGATCGTCCCGGGAGCAGCGATGACCCCCGCCCGGGCATCGGACCTCGCGTTCGTGTCCTGGCCGACTACCGAACCAACTCGCTGGTCGTCAGCGCGTCCCCACGCGACATGACCGAAGTGACTCGATTGATTGAAGAATTGGATGTCAAGGACACGCCCGCTACGAGCGAGCTAAAAGTGTTCCCGCTTACCAACGCGTCGGCCGAGGACATGGCAGTCACACTGCAAGATGCCTTCATCGGCTCGGAAATCACCGGCAGCGAGAATGTGTCGGCTCCTTCGACATCGCTGAAGATCGTTGCGGTCGACAGTGACGGCCGTCGTGTGGTCGAGTCGGGGATACTCGCCGGAGCTACCGTGACGGCAGACGCCGGCGCCAACGCGATCGTGGTGAGAGCGCCTTCGAGCAGTATGCCGTTGATCGAAGAGTTGATTCGGCAGCTCGACAAGGCACCGGGCATCGACTCGCTCGTCAAGGTCTTCACGATCGAGAACGGGGACGCAGCACAGCTGACAACCGCGCTCGAAACGCTTTTCGGGACCGACGCTTCAACGCAAGGGACTCAGGTGGGTGCAGCCAACTTGGCTGGTCTTCCGACGGCCTCCGCGTCGGCCGAGAGCTCGCTGGTGCCGCTCCGCTTCTCGACCGACATTCGTACCAATAGCATTATCGCCAGCGGTGCTGCATCGGACCTCGACGTCGTCGAAAGCATCCTTCTTCGACTCGACAGCGATGGCTTCGCCGAACGAATCACGGAGGTGATCTGGCTCCGCAACAATACTGCGACGGTCGTCGCACAGGCGATCACGAGCTACGTCGATGAGCGTCAGCAATCGCAGACCCAAATTCAGCAGTATCAGCAAGGTCTCGGCCCGTTCGATTTGCTGGATCGTGACATCGTCGCGGTCGCCGAAGAGAACACGAACAGCATTCTGTTAAGCGTGTCGCCTCGGCTGTACGAAGAGGTTCGGTCGCTGATCGATCGCCTGGACCGACGTCGTCCAATGGTTTTGATCAAAGTGTTGCTTGCCGAAGTCAACCTCGACGACGCCTTTGAAATCGGTACCGAACTCGGCCTGCAGGATTCGTTGGTCTTTAGCCGCGGCCAAGCGATCGGAACCGGCGGAAGTGCGGCGTCGATCGGTTCGAACGCCGTCGGAGCCAACACGGTCAGCGGAACCGGATTCAACTTCAACGACGCTGGCGTCAACAACGTGAATGACTTCGCACGCAACAGCCTCGCTGCCGCCACCGTCTCGACGTTCGGCCTCGGCCAGAGCAATCCGAGCATTGGGTATGGCGGCTTTGTGCTCAACGCAGCCAGCGAGTCGGTCAGTCTTCTATTCCGAACGTTGCAAGACGCCGGACGGGCACAAATCTTGAGCCGACCGCAGATGATGGCTCTCGATAGTACGACATCGCTTATCAATGTCGGTCGTCAGATCGCTCGTTTCCGTGGCACGACGGTGACGAACAACAACGTCACGCAGGACATCGAAGACATCACCGTCGGCCTGATCCTTCGGGTGACGCCGCGAGTCGGTCGCGATGGCTTGATCACCGTGGAGGTCGATCTCACACGATCCGACCGAGATGTTGGTACCGGAACGGTCGTCACCGACGGTGCTGGCGGCACGGTTCTTATCGAGGACATCATCGATACGACGACTCAGTCAACGATCTCGGTCTACAACGGCCAGACGGTCATGATCGGTGGGCTGATTCAAAAGAACCGATCTCAGTTTAGCCGACGCCTTCCGTACCTTTCCAATATCCCGCTCCTCGGCAGTCTCTTCCGATACGATTTCGAACAGGAGACCCGCATGGAGACGTTGGTGGTAATGACTCCGATGATCGTTTCGAGCGAACAAGACTTGGAGTACATCAAGCAGGTCGAGTCGAGCCGTATGAGTTGGTGCCTCGCGGACATCGTGGAGGCTCATGGTGACGTCGGGCTCAGCGGCGGATACGGACTCTGGGGGCCCGCACTCGGACCGACCATCTATCCCGATGTTCAACCCACCGTGGATGGTGAGGTCGTGGTCGGCGACGTGCCGCAGGGATTGCTGACGGATCAGCAGCCAGCGGCTCCGGTTTCACCGCCGATGACCGCAACTCAAGGTTTGCTCGACCTACCTGCTCCGGCATCGCCCGCGGTCCCAACCGGAAACCCGGCACCGATCAACAGCGCTCCGCCGATCGCGCCGACCATCATCGACCAGTCTTCCTCGCGGGGGCAGTCGTTGAACGTGCTGCCCGCGACGTGGCGTAAGTAACCAAGTAGACAAACGAAAGGAAAAGGACAACGTCATGAAGACTTCCATGAGACTTTTTCGTCTCGGAACGCTTGGTCTGCTTGCGGCTGCAATGTTCAGCAGTGGATGTGCGACGCCGGGAAAGACCGAATCGAACCTGAATGGCTTTTTCAAAACTCCGCAGTGGATGTCGGGGAAGGGAACGAAGGCGAAGCCCTATCCATCGCCGTCAAAGCTAGCCGTCACCTGGACGCCGGACACGCTGGTGCAACCCGGCAAGACACCGACCCGAGGGTTTGGCGGACGGCTCTTCTTCTTCGATCAGGAGAGCAAGTCGGTACCGGTGGAGGGGACACTGACCGTGCACGGCTTTGAAGCCGGCCCAGATGGAAAGCCCCAGAGAGTGCAGCCATTCAAGTTCACGCCGGAGCAGTTCACCGAACACTTCAGTGAAAGTGACTTCGGCGCGAGTTACAGCATCTGGATTCCGTGGGATGCCGCTGGCGGAGACCAGAAACGCGTGTCTTTGGTCGCGACGTTCCAGACCACCGAAGGTCGCTACGTGCAAGGCAGCCCGACCACCGTGATTTTGCCGGGCCCGGTCGCGAACCCGGCGCCGCTTGATCGCGACCCGTTGCTTTCGCAACAGTACCAAAATCACGTGACTGCAGTTGAAAATCACGCGACTCGGCCAAGCGGACTCGTGACAACCACCATCCGTCGAACCAACGATGCCAGAGGCGGCGTCCGGAGCGAAGGCCGGCCGTTAACCGGTTCACGAATGGACGCGTTGCTCGCCAAGGCCCGTTCGGCCCAGAAGACCAGCGGTGGCCAAACTCGATTCGTTGATTTGCCCCTGAATCAGAACCCGAGTGTGATGCCCGCAAGTGCGATTCTGCCCAATGACCCTGGCCCACAGCGAATTCGGCGAATGACTCGCTGAGCGTCTTCTCGATCGCCTCCGCCGCGTTGAGCGGCGGGGCGTTTGGGCCTTGTTAAAGTCATCGCTCAACCTTGGCCCGGTCGATCGGAGATCGCAGGTGCCATCGGCACAGAGAAGACGCTCTGCAGAGTTCCGACGCTACTCGGAGGTTTTCGACGAGGGCGATTTGCTCTACCCAACGGTCACCGGCATCGGATCCACTCCAGCTATACTGTTTTGGTCCTGTCGTGCATTTGGCAAAGCTGCCGCTCGATGATTCCGGTCTGAATGAGTTGAGATGTATCAAGGAGATCCGAGCGCACAAAAGAGCCCGGCGACTCAGCGTCCCGACGGACCGCCGTGGCGGGTGACGATGCATGACGTCATTTTTGAGTCCGATACGCCGGCCGGATGGACGTTTGATGTGGCGTTGTTGGTCGCGATTCTTTGTAGCATCGTCGTGGTAGCGTTGGAGACGACAAGCTTCGGCGAACGGATACCGACACTGCTCACTGCGTGCGAATGGTTGCTGACCATTCTGTTTTCGATTGAGTACATCGCGCGACTGGTTTGTGCTCGGCGTCCCATTCGGTATGCGCTCAGCTTCTGGGGCATCATCGATTTGCTGAGCATTCTGCCGACGTTCGCGGCGATCTTCTTTGCCGGCAGCGGGGGGACGTTCGTCATCCTGCGAAGCATCCGTCTGCTCCGAGCGTTTCGAGTCTTGAAACTCTGGCGGATGATGGATGACGCCGAGGAGTTGTCACAAGCGATTTGGAAGGCACGACACAAAATCGTTGTGTTCCTGATGGTGGTGCTCGTCGCGGTTACGATCAGCGGAACATTGATGTTCTTCATCGAGAATGAGCTGCCGCGCGCGATGGCAGCTGACGGTCAGGACATCGGAGAAAGTCAATTCGACTCGATCCCGCAGTCGATGTACTGGGCGATCGTCACCATGACGACGGTTGGATATGGCGACATCGTTCCGAGAACCACCGCTGGCAAGTTCATTTCAGCCACGTTGATTCTGCTGGGGTACAGCTTGATCATTGTGCCGAGCGGTTTCGTGACCGCCGCATTAACGAGCGATTCGCGACGCGGTGTCGGTGACGTTTGTCCGCGGTGTGGCGAGCCGGCCCATCCAAAGAATGCGAATTACTGCTTCCGCTGTGGTGAACGGCTGCCGAATCGGTGACCATCGGAAGGGTACTTGCGTACACTTATCGACCGCTCGGTCGCACCCCAAATTGGGTAGTCGGCGCAGTGATTTCCGATCTTTGCGGCTCTATGGGTTAGAATTGGGGGTTTGTCAAGTCAGAATTCCTTGACCAAACCCTTTTTTGTTCTAGAGTTGACTATGTCAGGAGTGAGCTTTTCCGGAGCGAAAGGCTCGATTTCAACCGGCCTACAGCGAACTTGCGAGGACCTCCCGTCGAACGCTCGTCGCCCCGTAGGCTCCCATCCATGAATCAGGCCGGTTACCGAAAGGACTGAGAACGATGTTAGTGCTATCGAGAAAGAAGAACGAAAGTATTGTGATCAACAACGACATCAAGATTGTTGTCGTTGAGATCCGCGGCGATAAGGTCCGATTGGGTGTGGAAGCTCCGCGTGAGGTGCCGGTTCATCGTCGAGAAGTCTACGACGCGATCCAAAAAAGTCTCGAGTCGGGCGACCCGGCGGTCGATGCTTGAGAGGCGATGAGTGACGTGCGACCGCGGCGCTCTTCGTCGCGGAGTCGCTTTCTTGCGAACCCTTGACGCTTCAGGCGTCTCTTCGTTACAACTCCGCAAGTTCACGACGTCAAGTCGTGCGGCCCCTTCGTCTAGCGGTCTAGGACATCGCCCTTTCACGGCGGTAACACGGGTTCGAATCCCGTACGGAGTACATCAGAGGGCCGACTTCCCCGACGGGAGGTCGGCCTTCTGCGTTTCTAACACCTAGGATCGCCGCGCGGGAGCCGCTACTCGTCGAGCCGCTCAAAGCGCAGGCCGACGGCCTGGAGCCGCTCGCGATAGGGCGTGCCGAGCGCCGAGGCAGGCGTGAGGAGCCCGGCGGTGTCAGGAAGTGCGTCGCGGTCGAGGGCCAGCGCGAGGGCCGCCTCGCCGAGCATCTTCGATGTCTCGGTGTAGCCCGGATCGCCACCCTCGACTTTCGTCCGGACCGTGTGCAGCGTGCCATCGACGCCCGTGCGGCGGGCGACGAAGGTGAGGCGGAAGAAGGCGTTGGCGCGCGTCTCGGCGTCGGGCCCCGTGCCCTGCGGGTTG
>JBCBLJ010000045.1:0-20612 GCA_038520195.1 Planctomycetota bacterium | reverse complement strand
CCAAAGGTGCCATCAGCCGTTTTACCGATTTGTTCCCCCAGTCCAGCCAGTTCGAAGTCCGCGCGCTGCTGGCCATGAGCTTGCGAACGATCGTCTGCCAGCATCTTCTTCCGAGCAGCATCGCCGGTGAGAAACGCGAACTAGCGATGGAAGTGTTGTTCAACACACTCGCCATCGCGGCGGCAGTACGCCTCGGCAAGCTCGAATCGATCGACAACAATCTGCAAACCGGTCGCGCCGATGGCATGCAATTACTCGACGATGACATTCATCGATTGTGGACCGAAGGCCGCGTCAGCCTCGAAGCCGCGAAGCGCTTCGTGAGCGACCCGAGGCTGCTGAATTGACACGGGCGTCGGGCCAACCCGTTTTAGATGGCATGCCGAGCTAAGCCTCAACTCTCGTCCGATCCGTTGTCGGTCGCTCCGATCACTTGATCGACCACATAGCTGGGCCGTCGTTTCACTTCCTCAAAGATTCGGCCGACGTACTCGCCGATGACTCCCAGAAACACGAGCTGGACTCCCGAGAAGAAGATCATCGTGACAACCTGCGCGGTATAGCCCGGTGGCGAATCACCGCGAATCCATTTGCCGTACAAGGCATGGGTCGTCACCGCGAGACTCAGTGCGATGGCCGTCACACCGAGCACCGTCGCGGCGCGCAGTGGCAGAACCGAATGCGAAAAAATTCCGTCGACCGCCAACGTGAACAGCTTCCGCCACGTGTACTTGGGTTGGCCGCTCTGCCTGGGATCCCGTTCGACGGTCACGCCGACTTGCTTGAATCCAACCCAAGCGCGCAGGCCGCGCAAGTACCGTTGACGCTCGACCGATGTGTTGAGGAAGTCCACCACGCGACGCGACATCAAACAGAAGTCACCCGCGTCGAGTGGCATCCTTTGTTCCGACAAGGCCCCCTGGATCCGGTAAAAGAGAAAGTAGCAGAACTTAAGGAAGACACCCTCTTTGCGTTTGGCGCGAACGGCGTAGACCACATCGTAGCCTTCGCGCGACTTTTCTAAGAAAACCGGTATCTGCTCAGGCGGATCTTGGAGGTCACCATCCATCAGAATGCAAACATCGCCCGAAGCGTGCTTCAGCCCGGCGGCGCACGCAGCTTGGTGCCCAAAGTTTCTTGACAGTGAGATCACCACTAAGCGGTCCTCTTGCTCGGCCGCAGCTCGAAGCAGCGAAAGCGTTTCATCGCTGCTACCGTCATCCACGATGACGATCTCGTGCCCCCGACCCGGCAGCGAGTCATCACCGGGCAGCGAATCGAGGACCGCGATGACCCGTCGCAAAAGCTCATTAACGCCTTCCGCCTCGTTGTAGAGCGGAATGGCGATCGAAACACGAACCGACTCCATGCGCTGGCTTACTCTCTCTCGACCACGATCGTCCGAGTCTGTTCGTCGACGGACACCACCTTTCCGAAATCAATCAGCTTGGTGACATCCGCAAGCGGCCCGGTGTATCCACCCTCGACAACCAGTTCACCGTTGTTGATTCGAGTTCGCGACGACGACTTCAGTTCTTGAATTTTGAGCGAGATCTCGCGAGTCGATAAGCCCTGTGCGTCCTTCATCTTGATCGTGAACCCGGTCTTCGTATCGATCGGTGTCGGTGCCGAAGAACCGCCGCCGAAAGCGCCACCGCGAGGGCCGGTCGGAAAGGAACCGGGTCCTCCGTTTCCGAAGCGTCCGCGCGGTCCACGATTGCCGCCAAAGCGATTTCCGCCCGCCAGTGGCGAGCCGAAGCCGGATGGCGCCGTGGACTCATCCATCGCAAGATCCCCCGGTGCGGCGGAACCGATTGGCGTTTCATTCATTGCCATTTGACGTTTCCGCTCTTCCTCGGCCTCCTTTTCGCGTCGCACGCGAGCATCCTCCCGACGCTTCTCTTGCGCGATCCCAGCCAACCGAGCACGCTCCTTTCGATCGGCCTCTTCCTTTTCGCGCTCGACGGCGGCGATCGTCGATGGTGCCACGCCGCGCGTTGCCCGTCCCTGGTCCTGGAGCGCGGTCACGACGTTTTTCATCGCGTCGATAAACTCCGATCCTTCGCCGCGTAACAGCCCCACCTTGTTAAAAATGCGTCCGTTAGCTCGCATGCAATAGAAGAACAGTTCGTCATACTGTTCTTCATCCCCCACCTCGCTGTCCTCGAGTTCATATCGACTCTCGGCAAGCTCGGTCAACTGATCGGCGTAGTTCTGAACGTCGTCGGCGATTGGGCCAAAGATCGCATCGATGTCAGCGGCAATCTCCTGCTGCGTCTTTTCATCTGGTGGGCCCGTGGGCATTTCGCCGCCAGCCTCCGCCTTCTTTTTTTCCATCTCAGCGTTGACTCTCGCCTCACCCTTTTCAACGCGGGTGGCCAGCAAGCGATTGAACTTGCGAAGGATCTCGATCCGCTTTCTTGCGATCCGCTCACCCTCAGCAGTAGCGGCCGGCAGTTCAAGGTGACCGTGTTCCAAATACTCACGAATGAAGTCGGTGTTGGCGCTAGCCTGAGTAATGCTCAATCGGATCACGGATATGTCCGGGCCATCGGCAAGACCATTGACTTGGTCAACGATTCGCTCTCTGGCTTCGGAATTCAGCGGCCCCTCGCTCGCATCGTCGCCGAACAGGTCTTCGACTTGCGATCCGCTCAGTGGCGAAACTCGCACCGAGCGAAAGACGAGTTTCCGGGTGGCCAAAAGCCGGTCAACGAATGCGTCGCGCAATTCTCGTACTTCGCCGGTTGCGATCTGATCGGCGAGTCGGATCAACTCTTGATCGCTATCGTTGGCTTGCCGGAGGACCGCATCACCGGAATCAAAGATGGTGCCCGGTAGCACGTTTCCGAGCAATTGCCCGCCGCCTTGCTGCAGGAAGAACCAAAGCCCGCCGCCGAGAACGATCAGGACTGCGGCGATCGATGCGGCGACAAGGATGGGCTTCCGATTGCCGATTGGTAAACGGCTTCCCCGCTTCGTTTTCGCGCGCGGCGCGCTCGGGCCGGCGGCGAAGGGCGCTTGCTTGATCGGTGCTTGCTGCAGCGGTGCCGACGGCAAATCAAGGTTCGCCAAGTCATCCATCGCCGGCGAAGGTGAAGTTGGTGATTGCGGTGCCGCCTTGGGAACTTGCGCCACAAATGACTGCGAACATTTCACGCATGTGATCGACGCACGCTCGGCATTAGGCCGCTGAATACTCAGCTTCGCCGAGCAATGCGGGCAAACGACATGCAACATCTGGGACATAGTGGCTCCACTTCTGAGTTGGCCTCTAATCTATCCGATGGGTACGTGAGTGTCGTCTCTTTTTACGCTTGCACCGCCACCGGCTCGCCCCACCCGCCGCCACCGGGCGTCTCGATCCGCAAGCGATCGCCAGGGCCTACCGCGATCGTTGCTGCGTGACCCAAGTCGATTTGCTCGCCGTTTGTCTTGATCAGCACATTCCTGCCCGACTGACCGTTTGACCCACCGGCGACGCCGTATGGCTGTGTCGTGCGGCGGCCGCTGATGACGCTGACCGTGAGTGCACCCAGAAATTCGAATTCGCGAACGATCCCGTCGCCGCCACGATGCTTTCCTTCACCCCCGCTGCCACGCCGAATGGCAAACCGGCGCAAGCGCATCGGCAGCCGTGATTCGACGACTTCGGGATCGGTAATTCGCGTGTTGGTCATATGAGTGTGAACGGCACTGGCGCCTTTGCCAAACACCGTCGCCCCAGCGCCGCCGCCGATTGTTTCGTAGTAGCCGAACGAGCTGTCGCCCATCAACACGTTGTTCATGGTGCCTTGACTGGCCGCGACCGCACGGACCAATGAGGCAGAACCGATCGCGCCTAGCAAAACATCGACGATCCGTTGGCTTGTTTCCACGTTGCCCGCAACCACGGCAGCGCAACGACTCGCGTCAGCGTGTGACGGCGGAGAGAGTAGTCCGGCCGGGATCACCAGATCGACGTGGCGGAGGGCACCATCGCAAAGCGGAAAATCTGAATCACAGTAGGATCGGAGAACATACAACACCGCGGCGGCGACGATCGACGGTGTGGCGTTGAAGCCTCGTGGGTGGACATCGCTTGTTCCGGTAAAGTCGATTTGCAGCCGATCGTCGTGGCGTTGGATTCGCACTTCGATCTTGGTCCCGTCATCGAGTTGGTCCGCGAAACGCATCGGTTCGTGGGGCAACGTCTGAATCCATCGGCCGACCGACTCCGCAGCGACCTCGAGTAGCTTTCCCATCATGGCGGTGACGGAGGCAGCACCGAGTTCCTCGCACATTCGCGCGAGCAACGAAGCACCTTCGCGGCCGGCGGCGATCTGGGCGCGGAGGTCCGCCAAGTTTTCCTCGGGGTTACGCGAAGGATGCGGGCCGCTCTTGAGAATCTTCCGCAGTGCGTCTTCGTTGCTTTTGCCGTTTCGGACCAACGGAAACGCTCGCAGGAGAATCCCTTCGTCGGCAAGCGAGCTCGCCGCCGGTGGCATCGAGCCCGGTGTCTGTCCTCCGATCTCGGCATGATGTGCCCGGCTCGCAACGAAGTAGTCCGGCTTTGCGCTTGTCGTTGCCTGGCAGAAAACCGGAGTGACCAGCGTGATGTCGGGAAGATGCGAGCCACCGGAATAGGGATCGTTGGAAACGTAGCAGTCACCGTCATGCATCTCGGGAAACTCCGCCGCGAGAAAACGCACGGTATGGCCCATCGCCCCGAGATGGACTGGTACGTGGGGTGCGCTGGCGACCAGCGCACCGTCACCGCGAAAAACGGCACAACTGAAATCAAGCCGTTCCTTCACGTTGACGCTCACCGCCGTTCGACGGAGAACTTCGCCCATCGAGTCGGCAATGCTTTGGAGGCGTCGCGCGACCACCTCCAACTGGATCGGGTCTGCGGCGTCGACGCCGTCGGACATTCGTGGACTCGCACTCTCGTCAGGCCGCAACGCGATCGTACCGTCGTCGAGAACCGTCCCGATCCAACGAGGTTCGACGATCAGCGTGGATTGATCGCTCACCACGATCGTGCCCCCCGCAATCGATTCGCCGGCAACGAGCTGGTCGCGTTCGACGAGCGCGAAGGATCGGATCGCGCCGTCGCTGAAGACGTCGGCGAATCGGCTTTGGCGTTCGGCGCTGGGCGTCCCCGGCACCGACAACAACCGCGATACCTGATCGGCGTCCTGGCGGGTCACTTCGCAACGAGCACTCACCCACTGAATTGGATGGTTATCGCGTCGGTAGCCAAATCGCTTGTGGTGCTCGGCGTGAAAGCACTCTGAAATCGATTCGAACGAGCCGGTCGTCAGCGGTATCGAGGCATCGGTTCCAAGGTAGCGACAATCGTATTCGACGCGCATCGTGCTGACACCGTGATCGTCGCGCACGCTTTGCAGCAAGTTCTGCGTGATGGAGTTGAATGCCGCCTCGGTTGTCTCGTCAATCCGGCGGTACACGCCAACGGTCTGAAAATGACCCGTGCTTGCGGTTCCGATGCCGACGGCACTGAGTACGCTGGCGCGCGGATGATCCAAGATCTCGCGCATGCCCAGTGCTTCGGCGATCCGGCAAAGATGCTGCGCCGCAGCGCCACCGAAACCGATCAACGTATGGTCACGGACGTCGACGCCGCGAGCGGTCGTAATCGCGCGCACCGCTTCGGCCATGTGAGTGACAGCGATCTCCAAAAACCCCTCGGCGAGCTGCTCCATCGGAGGTGCGTGCGGCATCCTCGAAGCAACCGTGCTGAGCCGTTCGAGTGCGGCCTCTCGATCGAGCGGAAAAGGAAACCGCTCGGGCAACAAGCGGCCGAGGATCAAGTTCACATCGGTCACGGTCAATGGACCGCCACGACCGTAGCAAGCCGGCCCCGGCGACGCGCCAGCGCTTTCGGGGCCGACGACCAGTCTCGCGCCGAAATAATCACAGATGGAACCGCCGCCGGCGGCGACCGTGTGAATGTCCATCATCGGCGCGAGAATCCGTAACCCGCCGATCCGGGTTTCGTAGCGACGGTTCACGACGCCGTCGAATCGGCTGACATCGGTGCTCGTGCCACCCATGTCCAATCCGATCGCGGGGCGCGAGGGCGCCCAGCGGTGCGCGATGTGACCCAAGCCGACGATGCCGCCCGCGGGTCCCGATAAGACACTGTCGCGACCGCGAAACTCGTCAAAGGCAACGAGGTGTCCGCCACTGGTCATCATTCGCAATTGACATCGATTCCCGCCGAACTGCCTTCTCACCCGCTTGGCGTACGTCGACAGGATGGGATTCAAATAGGAGTCCAACGTCGTTGTTTCGGCGCGGGCCACGAGCTTGATGAGCGGCGCGACTTCGCTGCTACGACTGACCTCCGCGAATCCAGCCTCCTTGGCGAGCCGCTCGACAATCCGCTCATGCTTGGGATTGAGGTGCGCGTGCATCAGACACACCGCGATCGTTTGCACTCCCAACGAATGGAGGTGCTCCAGTGCGTTGAACACTGCCTGTTCGTCAACGGGTGCCAGCTCGTCTCCGTCGGCGTTCATCCGCGCGTCGATCTCAACGATTCGTTCGGTCAACGGATATGGCTTTTGAAAAGCGAGGTCGAACAACTCGGGGCGATCCTGCTCCCCGATTTCCAGCACATCCCCGAATCCCTCCGTCACGACCAATGCCGTGTCGACGCCGCCACGAGTTAGTAGCGCATTGGTGCCTCGTGTCGTGCCGAGCCGAACCGCGACCGCCGGCAAGGGCTCGTGCGGCGGGATGCCGAGAATCAATCGCGTCGCCAGAACCGGGGCTTCCAACTTGCAATCGATTTCAATCCGCGTACCCGGTACGACTCCTCGGACGTCGCGGCTGAGTCGGGCGATCCCCGATCGGCCGCGAAACTCGATCACCTCCCCCAATGGCCGGCGCGCGTCTTCTTCGATCCGATACACTTCGGCCGCACGAAGGAAGTCATCGGGCAACTGGCCCCCGGGCAAGTTCACCGTCAACTCTTGAGGGATGGCCAATTGCAAGGTGCCGTCGGGCCCAACCGAGTTGGCTTCACAGAGGATGAAACCGCTTGAGAGCACTTTGAGACACCCGGAACGCCATTCTCCGTCGCCATCCTTCCACTGCGCCAAGCAATCGGTGAAGGTGCCGCCCACATCGACACAAACGGAAAGTTCGGAAAAGACTTCCATGCTCGTTCTCGGTTGCGGGCTCGATCGGAGCCGCAGGGCGACCCACGGAATGGCGTTGCTGAAACGACCTATTGATTGAACATCGCGAGGCAGTGGTCGGTGTGCTCCAGGTCGATCAAGGCAACGATCACGTCGCCGTCTTGGAGTTGGTCACGTGCCGTCGGGACCCGGATGCAACCTTCTCGTTGGATCGCGGTGATCAGACACCGACCGGCGAGCGGTAGGTCAGCCAGTGTCGCCTCACAGACGCGGGTCCCTTCGACGACTTCCAGTTCGAAAACACCGATGTTACCCGCCGGTAACCGACGCTGGCTGATGACGGAACCTTGATTCAGAAAACCAAGGATCTGGCGCGCCGCGACATCGCGCTCACTCACCACTCGATCGATTCCGAGCTTGCCCACGACGTTGGCGTAGTCCGGCCGACCGACAATGGCCATCACACGTCGTGCCCCGAGTTCGCGGGCCTCGACGCCGGCCATGATGTTGTTCTCGTCGTCTCCCGTGCAGGCGACGAAATAGTCCGCCGATCCGACCCCTTCATCTTCGAGCACACTCTGACGGTTGGCACTCGCGTTGACGATCGTGACTTTCGGAAGCAGTTTCGCGAGTTGTTCACATCGGTCCCGATCACTATCCACCATCGTGATTCGATAATCCGCATTTGGCAGCGAACGGGCGATGTGCAGTCCGATTTCGCCGCCACCGGCGATGATTACGCTCGCTCGTTTCGGTCGCTTGGTCGACGCGGTGAACAACGCGCGACTCTTATTCACCTCCGACGGCTCGCCGATCAAGCTGACCCGATCACCGACATGAAACTCATCTTCAGCGCTTGCCAGCCACATCTCGCCATCGCGTGCGAGCGACCCGACACGAACGGCACCGGAAAGTTTCAGGTCACGGAGTTTTTTGTCGACTGCCTGGGAATTGGCTTCGACGTCGATCTCATAAACCTCCAGGTGACCTCGAGCAAAGTGCTCCAGTGGAATCGCGTCCGGATTCCGAATGGCGCGAACGAGCTCGTAAGCACTTAATTGTTCCAAGCTCAACAGACTGTCAATCTTGAAATGATGTTGATAATCGAACGTGCTTGAGTCCCGATACACCGGTGCGTAGACGCGAGCGATGGTCCGCCGCGCGCCGAGCGCCTTGGCCATACTCGCCGCCACGACGTTGGCTTCGTCGTCTCCGGTGACGGCCAAGCAAACATCGGCGCTACAGACATCGGCCTGGAACAGTACCGTGCTCTGAGCCGCGCTGCCCTGAATCGCCCGGACGTCCAATTCGCTATTGAGTTGACGTACCCTTTCGGCATCAATATCGATCACCGTCACGTCGTGCCGTTTGCGACACAACATGTCCGCGATCCAATGGCCGACGGTGCCGGCACCCAGCAATAAAACTCGCACTAGACCAGCCAGTCGATGGCCAAGAGGACCAGGAAGATGATGGCCATAAAGCTCGTGATCCAACGAGCCGTTCCGAGCGCGTGCTTCAGAATCATCTGCATGTTCTCGTGCCGCGTTGCGCCGAAAACTAGGGAGATCGTCAAAATCAGCGGGATGTAATACAGCAAATAGGTTGGCGAGATCGAAATCATGATGCGTCCCCTGTCTTGTCTTTCTCGGTCGCCATCGATGAAGCCTCGCTCGCGGCGCTTGCCTTACCGGAGTCCTTTGTTTTGCCGCTCGATTCGTCGTCGGGTGGCGATTCCGATTCCGATTTTTTCTTGCGCCCGCTGATCGGTACAGCCAGCGGCCCCGAATAGGCGTCATAGATGACCAGGATGTTCATCAAACCGGCGATCATCGTGTACCACGTACCCATCTCGTACCCGGCACCGTAATCCGCATACCAAGCCGAAACTTCGTCCGCTTCCTCTTCGCGAACCGGTCGATGTGGCGGCGCCATGAACCCGTAGAACAAAGGTTCATAGTCCATTTCGGTGCTTCCGTTTCGAGTCGCCGCGCTAATGTGTTGGTTTTGAATCAAGGCCGGCAACGCAGCCGCGCCGACGCCGGCTTGCAAGAGGTAATGCCATCGCTTGTCGCCCGGCTGCCAGGAAGCGTAGACGACATGACCGCCGCCCAATGCAAAACCAAGCATCCACGTGGTCATGATGCAAACCAGATACAGGCTGCCCTTGGTAACCCGCCCCTGATAAAAGTGCCCCGCACCCGGCAACAGCCACGCCAGAAAAGCTGCCAGTTCACGGTTCTTCAAATCCACTTGCTCCGAATCGACTTGAATCACGTTTCTTTTCGCCATCAAACAAGCACTCTCGTGAAATCGATTGGATCCCGGGAAGCCGGGAGGAAAAACACATCGGCATTGTGGAAAAAACGCCGCGGGGAGGATACCCGAAATGTCGAGCCCGACGACTCGCGGAAGAAATGAACTTGACCTTGCTGAGAACCGATTGGTAGTTCAACAGGAGTAGTTTAACCGCCCTCCGGCCTATCCTACTCATAAACCCAAGCCATGAAGTCTTCCACCGTTTGCCGCGTCACCCCGCACGGCTCGTCCTCGCAACGATACGATCGATTCGCATCCCTCACCGCTTTCTTGGCACCGGCGCTGCTGCTCGTCGCCATCGGCTGTGGCTCAAACAACGATGCACCCGAAAACACGCAGGTCGCGACCAAGGCATCGGTCGACTCGGCCGAGCAGGTCGCCGTCGAAGAAAGTCGCCCCCCCGAACCGACCGAAATCGTCAGCCAGTTCCTTGATCGAATGCGACGCGGTGGTGAAAGCGATAGCGCCAACGAATTGCTCACCAAACTCGCTCGGCAGGAAATGGTTCGCATTGGCCGTCCACTTCAGCTGCTCGGCTCACCCGACACGCGATTCGAAGTGCGCCAGGCCTACTCGGTGCCGAACGACCCGACCCGAATGTGGGTCGCAACGCTTCTGACCGAACCAATGGAAGACGGACAATCGTTTAGCTACGAAGTCGTTTGGACGCTTCGGCAAGAATCCGACGGATGGCGAATTAGCGGCTTCGCCACCGATCAAGGCGACGACGAAGACCCGCTGGAAATCGATTTCGAAGACGGCGATCGACTCGCTTCGATTCTTGGTACCGGCGAGATTCGCTGAGCAACGTTGCTCGAAAGCCATTCTTGACGCCGACGAAGAACACGATTTCAACGGTGTCGCCGCCTTTGCCAATCTCCACCCGGAGATAACGGGCTGTCTCCTGCGCTCTTTGGTCGCAGGGCTATCCAAGCAAATGCACCCACCCGAAAGGGTGGATCATTCGCCCGGATAGCATGAATCCACCGTGTTTTGGGCGTTTTATTCGTCCCGCGTCCTGTCCAGTCGACGCGATCTGGCGATGTTCCGCCGCAGAAACACCCCGAAGCGGTCGTTTCCGCGGTGCATCCAATTGACAGTCACTCGCCCAAAGCTACTTTATCCACGAATTAACGTGGGCCGTAAAAATTCCGCAAAGCACCTATCTTGTGCGTCCGGAACAGTCGGTGATGGTCACCGATGATGGATCCTACGGAAGAAGCCAAGTGAGGGCTTCTGGATTTGAACGTGTGCGCGAGGATCGCACTATGACTCCGAAACACTGGGAGAAATCAATGAATCGGACTGTGGTCAGCGGGATCGCCGCGCTTGCAATGATCGTGGGTGCGGCCTTCATGAATGACACGTCGGCTCACGCCGGCAACTGTGGTGGCGGATTGTTCGCCAAGCTGCATGCGAAGAAAGCATGTGGTGGCGGACTGCTCGCTAAATTGAAGGCCAATCGCTCATCTTGCTGCGCTCCCGAGCCAGTCTGCGAGCCCGTTTGTGAACCGGTTTGCGAGCCCGAGCCCGTTTGTGGCTGTGGCGGAAAGCGACCGCGTCTGTTCGGTCGGCTGATCGCGAAGATCAAGGCAAAACGCAGCTGCTGCGCACCGGAGCCTGAGTGCTGCCCGGCGCCAGAACCATGCTGTGCACCCGCACCGGAACCTTGCTGTGCTCCCGCACCGGAGCCATGTTGTGCTCCAGCGCCCGAGCCATGCTGTGCACCTGCACCGGCTCCGGAACCATGCTGTGCTGCTCCGGCTCCCGCTCCTACGCCTTGCTGCGGCGCCGCTCCGGCTCCTGCACCGGCTCCTTGCTGTGCAGGCGACTCGGTCGCTCCGGCCATGGTCGGAGCTCCGATGGCAATGCCCGAAACGATCAGCGACGCTGGTTTTGATCTCGCTCCGGGCGAAACCCTCGTCCCGGGTAGCGTTCAAACGCTCGGCGCTGGCGCAGCGGTCGCCGCTGAGGAAGCTCCCGAAGCCGACACGCCTGTCAGCGCTAGCGACGAAGCTGGTGACGACGCACCGCCGGCACCGACGCCCGATGCGGACACCGACATCTGAGCCGAACTGGCCCAAACAAATTGCAAAGCCGGTGATACCTCAGGTGTCACCGGCTTTTTTATGGTTCCAGTGATCGACCACCGAGAGTGCCGTCCGGCGCGCTGCGGCGATGACCGGTGCGATGCCGACGCCATGCAACGCATTTGACGTCAGCGACAAATGTGGAATCCGATCCATCGAATCGACGATCCGGCGGACACGCGGAAGGTGGCCGACATGGTACTGCGGCATTGAATCCTGCCACCGCACCACCCGGGACAAGGTCACGGGAGCATCCGTCAATCCGATCAGCTCCTGAAGCTCGCCGCGAACCAGATCGACCAACGCGTCGTCGTCGCGTTCCAGCAAATCCGGACGCAGCGCGCCACCCAAAAAGACGCGAATGATCGTCTGGCCGGACGGACAGCGACCCTCGTATTTGTGACTCGCGAAGCTGATTGCGATAATATGGCGGCCCTCGATTGGAGGCACGACGATCCCGAACGCCTTCGGTAGATCGCGGATTTGCTCCGTCGAAACCCCGAGTACCACGATCGCGGCCGACGACGATTCGATCGCCCCAAGCTCTTCGCCGGCGGTTGTGATCGCGGCGCTTGTTTCCTCCGTCAGATGCTCCGGCGAGATCGACTTCAACAACTTTGCCGATACCCGCGCGGGCGCTGCCAAGATGACCTCTTCAAAGTCTTCCTCTGAATTCGCCGCGGTCAGCCGCCAGCAGGTCGGACTCAGCAGTCGCAGTGAGTTCACCGGACAGCTTCGCCGCACGGTGATGGCATCGTTTTGCTCGAGCGACGCCTCCAGACAGTCGATCAATTCACCGGTGCCGTTTGGGAAACCGCGAAATCGCTGATAGCGGGCTCCGGCGCTCGATCGATCCGATGCACTTTCGCGTCGCTGTCGTGCGGCCGCCGCCAGTGAACCATACCGGGAGACCATCTCCACGATCGGACCCAACGTGGCCCGCGCACTGAGGCGCTCGATATCGGCGGTGTAGATGCCCGCGACAAGCGGACCGGCGAGTCGCTCCAGCACTTCTTTCCCCATCCGGTGCCGGATAAAACTCGCAACGCTCTCGTCGACGCCATCATCGTCCTCCTGCGTCGCCGCTGATTGGGGTCGCCAACGCTCGAGTAGGAATCTGAGCTTGCCGAGTGGCGAAAGCAGACTCGACGTCAGCATCGGCCGCAAACGCGTCGCCCGAGCCAGCACAAAACCCTCGGGAATCCGCTGGAGCTTGCCGTTTCGAACGATCATCGCGCCGGCCAAGTCTTCGCGCGGTGAAAGCAAACGAGACTCAATTCCGAGCTCACGACAGAGTTCCATCGCGGCCGGCGGATCGGTGGCGAACATATCGGCACCGTGGTCGAGGACGAAATCACCGAACGAAGTCGAGACTCGCTCCGAATGAATCACGCCACCGAGATCGGGTGACGCCTCGTACAAAGTGATCTTTGCGTCAGGCAGCGCCCGAATGATTGAAAAGGCGACCGTCAGACCGGAAAGGCCGCCCCCAACGACCGCGACTCGTGGCATTAGGCGCCATCGTCCTCGTAGCCAGACATTTCATCTTCCATGTTCATCTCTGACTCCTCGTACTCTTCGTAACCGCCGTATTGGGCCGAATTTCCGCGAGCGCCCGGGCCGCCCGCACCACCAGGGCCTCCCATTTGTGCACCGGCCATCTGTGCCGCCATCTGAACCATGGGAATCACTTGGTCAAACCACTGATCCATGACTGCGTGCAGGTCGCGCGCTGACGCGGCCGACATCGCCGGTTCCACATAGGGGCCAATCACAAATGGCGCCACCGCAGCCTGATTCCCCAGTGAGCCATCCGGGATTTGGTCGAGTGTTGCGTGAGCGTCTTGAACCATCTTCGACCACTCGGCCGGGGCCCACTGAGCCGGTACCCAGGCACCATCCACTCGAATCACATTGAACACCTGTTGCCCGGGGCCTACACCTACGGAAACGGACGCACCCTCGGCAGTCTCACTGAGCACTTTGAACGACGCCTGAGGGACACCCGTTGATTTGACGAGATCCTGGATCGCGAGCAAATAGGGCGCTATGCGGTTGTCGAATCCCATCAGCCATCCGCGCAACGAGGTTTGCTGCAGCTTTTCGAGACTGAACTCATCCGGATCGAGCCCATCTCGAATCAAGCCACCAAACGCGAGCACTCCTTCTTTGAGCATTCCGGACGCCTCGTCCGGGATCGCTTCGATTCTTGGATGCGAGAACAACCATCGCTGGCGCGTCACTATCAGATCACCGATCGAATGGATGGCCGTGATGCCTTTGGAGGCTGCTGACTGATTCGCCTTTCCCGCGGCCTTCTTCGCCAGTTGGTCGATGTCGGACTGATAGCTCGCCGGCAAACAATCGAACAGGGCGATCACATGTCCATTGTTCGTCTGCTCTTCCAGCCACTCCAACCGCTCCAGCAAGCCGTCTCCACCACTGTATTGCTGATACGCCGGTGGAGTCCGTGGTCTTGGCAGCGGGTCCGGGGCCGGCGCCGACTCCGCCGCGGCATCGCTTCGAATGCCATCGACCAATTCTTCGCGGCGTTGACGCTGTCTCTCACCCAGCTCGCGAGCCAATATCCGGCTCTCGGCAACCAATTCGTTGATATTGACGGTCACGCGACGCTCGTCCTCCAACTGAAGGATTACACTCTCGCCCCACAAGCCGATGAACTGCGCTTCGACCGTCCGCGAGGAATGCAAGCTCGTCCATCGTTCCGCAAAGGCGTTGGAGGATGTCGCGGCCGCCAACACGATGGTCGTTAGGCCGAGAGTCCAAATGCGTGAGGATCGGTTCATTTCGAATCTTGATCAGGGGAGAACGGAGCGTGCACAGTCGGTTCAGGGCCGTCTCGGCGATAGGGGTCCGACCTTTTTCGGGTCCGCCATGTGCGGGATCGTGCCTCGGTGCGGCGATGCCAGTCACCGGCACCACAGCGTCCAGTATATTGCCAATGGCCCAGGCTGACCGCGTCAATTCTTTTCGATGTTCGCTAATTCGCGCTTCGCAAAGGGTTTGAGACCGACAATCGCGAATGCTCAAGGAGATCACCCTTGCCTTCATTGGATCCCTCGTCCCCGGCAGATATCACCGACCTACGTGAGCGGCACTACAACGCGACGGTCATCGAACGCATCGATTGCCACGAGAATTTGGCACGTTTCCGCGTCCGGCCCGATTCGGGGGTTCCTGATTTCGCACCCGGCCAATACGTCACCCTGGGACTCGGCTATTGGGAACCGCGCCTGGAGGGCACTCAGGAGGAGACGCTCGAGGAAAAGAAACGGACCAAGGTCGCTAAACGGGCTTATTCGATCTCGTGCCCGTTGGTGGGTGAGGACAGTTCGGTCTGCACCGTGGGGTCACTCGACTACCTCGAGTTTTACATCACCCTGGTCCGTGCCGCCGATGGCCCCGACAAAGACCCGCCGGTGCTCACGCCTCGCCTATTTTGCTTGTCGGCCGGTGAGCGGATCGCGGTCGGAAAGAAGATTACCGGAAAGTACACACTCGGAACGATCGAACCAGATCATACGGTCTTGATGTTGGGAACCGGAACCGGCGAAGCGCCTCACAACGCGATGACCGCCGAACTGCTCGCGCGAGGACACCGCGGGCCCGTCATCAATGCGTGTTGCGTGCGATATCTCGGTGACTTGGCTTATCGCACGCAGCACGAGAGCCTGATGAGCCAGTATGCCAACTACAGCTACCTCGCCTGCACGACGCGCGAACCCATCAACATCGACCCCGAGCACGAAGGCTACGTCGGCAAGCAATACCTTCAGGACCTCTACACCAGCGGTCAGCTCGCGGAACTCTCCGGCGACGCGCTTTCGCCGTCCAACACGCACGTGTTTCTCTGTGGAAACCCAAGCATGATTGGCTACGTCCCACCCGGAGCCGACCCGCCTTCGACACCCGGGATGATCCCGCTACTGGAATCCGCCGGCTTTCGCTCCGAAGGCGATGATTCTGGTCCGGGACAAATCCAGTTCGAGAAGTATTGGTGACCTATTGCCGCCGTTGACCATGGGTTAGAAAGATCGCTTCTCGATACTCCTGGGACAGAACGGTATGGATCTCTCAAAGAATACGGTCGCACTCATTTTGGGAGGCGGTCGCGGCACTCGCCTCTTCCCGCTCACAAAGATCCGTGCAAAACCAGCGGTCCCACTCGCCGGCAAGTATCGCCTCATCGACATTCCGATCTCAAACTGCATCAACAGCGGACTCCGACGTGTCTTCGTGCTGACCCAGTTTCTTTCGGTCAGCTTGCACCGACACCTTCGCCAAACGTATCGCTTCGACCACTTCACCGGCGGCTACGTCGAACTGTTGGCCGCCCAACAAACCATGGACGATGGTGCCGATTGGTACCAAGGAACCGCAGACGCCGTCCGAAAGAACCTGCGTTACGTGGATCAACCGGGAATCGAACACATCCTGATCCTTTCCGGCGACCAACTCTATCGGATGGATTTCCGCGACATGATGCGGACTCACATCGAATCCAATGCCGACGCCACCATCGCGGCGATTCCCGTCGACCGCAAAGACGCCGGCGCGCTTGGAATCATGCAGCTTGACGACGACGGGCGAGTCACGGGATTCGTTGAAAAGCCACAGACCGATGAGCAGCTGGCCTCCGTGCGTATGGACCCCGCCTGGATTGATTCACACGGCATCGAAAGCAAAGGCCGTGATTGCCTGGCAAGCATGGGACTGTACATCTTCAAACGCGATGTGATGGTCGATTTGCTCGAAGGCACCACTCACCAGGACTTCGGCAAAGAAGTTTTCCCCGGCGCAATCAAGTCGCACAACGTTCGCGTGCACCTGTTCGACGGCTACTGGGAAGACATCGGAACGATTCGCGCCTTCTACGAAGCCAACCTCAGCCTCGCGGGCAAAGCCCCACCTTTTCGGATCGGGGATGTTCGCGCGCCCATCTACTCGCGCCCTCGGTTTCTCCCGCCCACCGTCGTCGGGGATCACGTCAATATCCAAGGCAGCCTGATCGCCGATGGTTGCCGAATCGGTGACAACGTCACGATTGAAAACAGCGTGATCGGTCTGCGGACCGTGATCGGCGACAACGTCACCGTCAAGAACAGCGTCGTGATGGGCGCCGACTACACGGAAGACCCCAGCGCCAGCGAGAACGGGCATGTTCACGTCGGAATTGGTTCGAACTCAACCATCATCGGTGCCATCCTCGACAAAAACTCGAGGGTCGGCGCCGGAGTCTCCATCACCAACGAACAAGGTGTCGAGAACTATGGAGAAGACGAACCAATGCAAGTCCGCGATGGCATCCCCATCGTGATCAAAAATGGCATCGTCGAAGACGGTTTTCGCTTTTGAAACTGCCGAGCAAAAACGGTGTGAGTGAGCCAATCGGATTTGTCTCCAATGGGCTCCTCACGCGACCTCACATCGCGCTGGAATCGTTTGGCGCTCGTGCTTCAGCGTTCACGGTCGCGCGTATCGAGCGCCGTGTTTCACGCGTCTTTCATTGATTCGCAGTCCAAGCTCCGGCGCGATGGCTGCCAGCACGGTGACGTGAAACAACCGGACTTGGCCCCTTCCCGCTCGCGATGACCGGACGTGTCACCACCGCTGACGAAGTGCAGGGTGTCGCCTTGAGACACTCACAACACCTCGACATCAGGAGCACACCCATGCCCAAATTTCTCGTCCAATCGGGAACGTTTCAGTCCACCGTCGAAGCCGAATCGACCCGCAAAGCCGCGCTCTGGGCGGTGCATCAAGCGATGCGGCAAATTCTGCCCGTCGACGATGAGTCGCAAGACTCCCCGGAAACCAAAAGCGACAGCATTTCCTCCAATGGACTTCAGGTCCTGGGGCATGACATGCGCGTCAGCCGAAACGGATTTGTCGGTCACGAAGTCATCTCGCTACCGACCATCGAGATCGTCAACGAATGGAATGAGATGGTCGCTGCGCTTGATCGCCTCGAACGCATGCTGCATCCAGCAATCACCGCGGAATCAGCCACCGCCGCTTGACTCTGGCGAAGCCTCGGAGCTCCGTACGCGAGGCGCGGCCGAGAGCAGCAGCGACATCCAAAGAAGTGTCAGAGCGCAAGGGAAGGACGGAAACAACGTGTCTTCGACCAGACCGGCGACCAACACGAATGTCATGAGGGCGCGCGTGAGCGGGTTGTGCGATGTCATCGCCAAATACAACGTGGCACCGAGCAAGATCAGCAACACACCGCCCGCCATTAGGCCGCCCGAAAAAGTCACGTGCAGAAGAAGGTTGTGCGTGCCGACCGATTCTTTGCTCATCACCGAGGCGGCGCTATCGAGTCCATACCCCGTCAATGGCCGCCGGCCAATCCAGTCGATCGCTTCGGCCCAAATCCGCGTGCGTCCGGTCAGTGACGTCAATTCGCTCACATCGCCTGACTTCGTCAACGACCGCGTGACCGAGTCGGCCACCGAGTCCGGTGAAGTCAATGCGGACACCAAAAAGCCCGACAACAAAACAACCATTCCAGCGAGACCGAGCATCACACCGCGGCGTGAATACAACCGATCAAAAAACAGCATCGCGACCCCCGCCGCCGACGCGAGCATCGATGTCCTTGAGATCGTCATCACCAACGTCATCGCCGCCAGCGTCAAGATGCCACCGAAGATGAGCGGCCGCAGCCGGCGGCGCTCGCGCAGCATGCCAGCTCGCAGTGCCGACAACGCCAACAACACTAAGACCGCGGCCTCGCGCCCGATCGCGTTGGGATGCGCAACACCGCCCATGCGTGAGACCGTTGTTTCTTCCCCGGTGTACTCTTGAAACTGTCCGAACGATGGAAACAGCAGATACACGCACCACGCAAGGCAGAGGAACAACGTTTGGCCGGCCAAGCAAGCGCCCAACATCGTCCGCAGCCCCACCGTCGCCAGGGAAGTGGCGGCGAACACAAGGTAACTGACGAGAATCAGCGCGCTGGCTCGACTGATGTTTGCCGAGTCACCGTACGCCACCAACGATGTGCCGAGGAAAAGAACCGCCAACGTGCAAAGCGCTAAACCGGCTGTACCGCTCAGCACTCGACGCACTCGCGGACTTTGCAACAGCCCCCAAAAACCAACCAGACAGGCAAAACCGGCGCTGGCGAGCTTCAGCAGTACGACCGGACTGGTGCTGCTACTGCGTTCCCCGGTCACCGGCTGGATGGGGTTGAGAAAGGCGGTCAGGATGAGGGCGATGAGCACCGCGAATGGCACCACCATCAAGCGGTTCATCAAACCCGATCCATAGCTCTCATTCGAGTCGGATTCCTTCGCGTGGGACCAATAACTCGGCCCGGTAGAAATCGAGTCGTTCATACGGCTGGCTTTGCGGTGGTGCCGATGCGATGTCGCCGCATCGCGGGAGAAGAGTTTCTCCAGCGTCACCATACTCCAACCAAACCAGACTCAGCCAGCTGGGCCGCCGGCGCGAGATCAAACCGGCGCTGCCGAACCGGTTGTAGCGATTTACACGGCGGCGTTCGGCCATCCGTGATTCGGCGCAATGAGCGTCTCAGGAGTGAAGCCCCGAGACGGACCGTGGTGCTGAGCACCGCCGAATCCTGTCTCTCCCTGCCGCTTGTCGGACACCCATTCGCACGTGGGACCTGTAGTACGACTAGTACTTCTCATCCGAAACTTGATCTCGCTCAGGAGTTGAATCCGACGCGTCCTTCTCCTCGGAAGACCCAAGTTGATCCAGGAAGACCTGTTCGGCCCGCAACCGTTCCATTTCCGCCCTGGCGGATGCCAATTCGGCCTTCGCTTGATCCAGCGTCTTGTCGGAGATGATCGAGTTTTTGTGCAAAGCGACCCTGCGTTCGTACTCCTGCTCGGCCACTTGAAGCTTCACGGCCGACTCTTTGACGTTCGCCGCCAAAACCTGCAGTTTGCGTTCGAGTTGTGCGATCTTCGATTTCTCAGCGTTGGTCTTTGCCTCCACGGTCTTCGGAACCAACGTCGTGACAGTCTTAAAATGCTCCATCAACGCTTTGAGCTGTTGGATCTCCGACTCCGACTGTTTGAGAGCCTTTTCCGCCTCGAGGCAATCGGCGCGAGTGGCTTCGCCGATTTCGAATTGCTCCTCGACCGATTGATACTGTTTCGCACTCAGTGCAGCGACCTCTTGAGCGAGTTGAAGCCGCGACTCAAGTAACTTGAGCGCTGTCTGCAACTCGGCCTGCACGATCTCCAATCGCGTCTGTGCGTCGCTGTGCGATTCATTGAGTTGAGCATACGCCTGCCGCTCCATCGCGATCGCTCTCTCCAAGTAAGCGCGCTGTGCGAGTAGATCTCGCGCGGAAGATTCCGCCTGTGCTTGGGAGGCCACGATCTTTGCCTCTTGCTCTTGAAGCTTCGCACGGGTTTCGCGGTATTCGTCGGAAACCGCTTGCAGCTGTTTTCCCAGGTCCAAACCGAGCGAACGGAGCCGGTCACCGACGGCCACATTTTCCGTCGGGTCCATCTCACCGAGCAGGCGTGCGAGTTCCTGCTCAAGCTTGCCGATTACCTTCTCGCGGCCGGCCGATTCCTCACGCGCGGCCTCCGCATTGAGTCGGTCTCGTAGCTCGATGGTCTGGGCGTAGAGCGTGTCGCGATCCTGCTGCTGACTTCGGAGCTGCTTTCGCAGCTGTTCGTTCGCTTCGGCGAGCAACGCCATTTCGCGGCGCAACTTCGATTGCACCGTCGCTCTTTCATCCTCACCGGCGGACTGACTTGGTGACGACTGCGGCGACGTCCAAACGAATTCCCTCAGCCGCGGCGTCGACGCATCCACGCTAGCGCCTCGGGCGAGCGAAACCGCGCCACTGAGTTTTCCACCACGATCCCTTCGAAACGTTTCAACGGTCAATTCCAAATCGGCGATGAAGAGTTTGGCGACATCACGTTTCGAAGGGATCGTGGTGGAAAACTCAGTGGCGCGGTTTCGCTCGCCCGAGGCGCTAGCGTGGATGCGTCGACGCCGCGGCTGAGGGAATTCGTTTGGACGTCGCCGCAGTCGT
>JBCBLJ010001207.1:0-1547 GCA_038520195.1 Planctomycetota bacterium | reverse complement strand
GACGATGAGTCACACCGCGCGATCACCACCGCCGTCGCTTGAGCCAGATCGTCGCTCAGCGTTGGCTGAAGGGCCGTACAGAATGGACACGCTGTTACCCCACCCGAGAATAGCGCGAGCGACGTCGCGATGCACAGGGTCAAAAGGAAACATCGCAGAGACGGCTGGTAAGCGTTTGGTTCGTTGGAATTCAACTTCGGGCCTGCGTCGGCGTAAGCTCAGTTTCGCAAACCAACCGATTACGAAATGCTCCGAAGCGCGGACAAGATCACCTTTCAAACGGGCTGCGGCCGTCCGGCCATGACTCGGCGATCCACGCAGGAACGACAAGATAGAGAATCAACTCTTGTCGCTCAGCAGGACCCTCAACGGGATCACCCTCACGTCGAACCCGCAGGGCGTGGCTTCCCGGTCGCTCGACGCCCGCGAGAGCACTCTCAAAGTCGACTTTCCCTGCGATCTCTTTTCCCTCGAACTCAACGATCTGATCGCCGACCCGTAGGCCACACTTCTCGGCCAGCGACTTCGGCGAGACAGATTTCACCGTCACGTGCGCCTGCTGTCCGGATCGTTGCTGTGATTCTGGCGGTTCGTCGAATTGAGCCCCGAAACGGAAACGGGCGACCGGATGAAGCGGTTTTGCGCGAGTCGTCTCGGGAACGTGAAACACGAGCTCAAAGTGTCGGTCCAGCACCACGTCTTCGTAATAGGCATCCGTCCGTCCTAGGCTCGGCCGATACACCGCGCCGATCGTTCGATTCGGGTGCGGAAGCTTCATCCACGGCGGCAACGCCTCCAGTGGCTGACCCGAGAGCACAAACGCAGCCAACGGCGCATCGCAATGATCAAAGACGTTTGAAAAGGAGTCCTCTCGACTCCCGTCGACGCGGAATTCGCGGAGGACAAGCTTAGCGGGGTCCTCGTCCGGTTTTGGCGAATACTTGGCCTGAAAGGTACCCGACCCGAACGACAAACCGACGGGAAGGTAATCGGTCCCACGGCGTTGTTCCAAATACGTCCCCATCCGCGGAACGTCGGACGCGGGGTCACCGGCAAATTTTGAGATGTGCCAGTCGTGGGCCCACAGCATGATGCGTGCCTCTTCGCCATGCTGCTCGAGGATGGACTCCACGAGCCCTGCCATCGTTTCGTCGCGAACGTTGACAAGCTCGTTCGGCTTTTCGAGGGACTCGGTCGTGATTGCCAGAAACTGTTGCAAGTCTTGTACTGCCGACTGAATGTCGTCGTCGGCCTGTTTGAGCGCCCATTGAACCGACTTCCGCCAGGCTTGTCGCTGAGCATGAGTTAACTCAGTTCGAAACTGTCGTTGACACTTTTGAACGTCTTTGGCGGCCCGAACAAACTGAGTGAATGTCGTCGCGGCTTCCCCGCGAAGTCCTCGTGCCCAGGTCTCGACTCGCGTCTGTTTCTCGCGAATCCGAGCGTACAGCTCCAGCTCTTTCCGCATTTCCAATGACGTCCACTGCTCGATTCGAGTCTGGTCGATCTGAATCGCCGACCGCGCCTGTTGAAGCAGTAGTCTCGTG
>JBCBLJ010000537.1:0-5899 GCA_038520195.1 Planctomycetota bacterium | reverse complement strand
GTCGTCGTAGAGTTGCTCCATCAGGGACGCGACGGCATTGGCGTCGGCGTGCTTGAGAGGTACGACTTCGATGTCGGGCTGAGTCAAGAGAGCCTTCTCTTCGATATCGGCGATCAACTCCATCACGCGATTCACGTCGCGGGTTGCACCTTTCAAGATGATCTGGCCCAGTTCGGGCACGTACTGGATTTGAACGTCGCCCAACACACCCCCGGCTTCGGTGTCGGCGCCCAACTGAGCAGCGGCTGCCGCGGCGGCATCACTTCCTGCTCCGGCATCTTGGTTGGCTTGAAAGACCGCGCTGCGGAAGACACCGGCACCGTTGGAGCGGTCGCCAACGGGTAAAGCTCGCAGCAGACGCACCGTCTTTTGAACCGGTGCGATCTCGGCGTGCTGGAGTCGGTGGATGCGGGTGATGTCGTCGTAGCGGTTTGGCACGCTGTCGACTGCAGCGAGAAGCTTGTTCCAACCGGACAGCAACGGCTCGGGGCCTTTGACGGTCACGAGGTTTTGCCGACGATCGATTTGAACCAGCGTTCCCTGCAGCGGCGCGACGGTCATCTGGTAGGTCACCAGATTGCCGTTTTGATGCGTTGTGGTAGGAAGCTCCTCTCCCATCGCCTGCTTGAGGTCCCGCTCGAATTCGCGCCAGGTGATGTTCTGGAGCCGGTATTGCAGCGGACCGGCGGGAGCGACACGTTCCTTTTGAAGCGCCCCGTTGATCATCGACTGGACTTCTTGCGCGATCGCGGCTTGAGCGCTTGCCGGCGCCATGACCACGATCTGCTCATGATTGGCGGCCTGCGTGATCGTGATCCCAGGCAAATCGCGATACCGGAGACTCAGCGTGTTGGCGATCGCGCGGGCATGTGCGGGGGGCACCCTCAGGTGTCGCAACTGCGGTCGATCGGCGGTCTGTGCGAGACCTGCCCCCGGAATCCGGATGCCTGGTTGCTCTTGGGCGTCTGCGATCGGGGCGATGGCGGTGAAAGCCGCAAACGCCACGAGCGCGGAGAATGCTTGACGACAACGGTCAAACAAAGGGGTCGTTGATTCCACGGTCTTACCTTGCGGGGAAAGGTCGACGAAACACTCGAACGGTTCGTAAATGCGCTGCTTCCGTTCCCCTTCTGTGTCGTCTTATGTGGTTCAAGCCCTACAGCCAAACTCACCCTGATACTGGCGTGGGATCGTCGTATTGGTCACCATTGTCGCAATCCGTAACAGCTTCGGAGCCTTGGTAACGGAGTCAAGCTTTGCGGGTCGGGTCACACATGACGCCGGATCTGCCGATCGTTCGCCCCCATTCGTAGCTGTCTCGGCTGCTTCCACGAGAAACCCAATGTTCGCTTTCAAAAAACGTCGCCCATGAGAACGCTTGTTGGCCAATTGCTGATGACCGACGGGGTCGGGCGATGTGAAACACGCCCTGGACGAGTCCATTTGGATGAGGAAACGATTGGGGACGTCGAGCTGTTCGCCGATGCGTCTGCGATCCCAGATCCACATCGGGACACACTAATTTGCCCCGGTTTTGTCGACGCGCATCTTCACCTGCCGCAGTTCGATTCGATCGGTGCCGCCGGAATGCCATTGTTACCTTGGCTGAACAAGGTGATCTTTCCGGCCGAAAGTCGTTGGAACGATCTGCTTTTCGCTCAAGAGATGATTCAGCGGGTGATACGGCAATGCCTGTCCGTTGGAACGACCGCGATCTGCGCTTTTTCGACGGTCTCGCATGACGCCACCCTCGCCGCCCTTGAGGCCTTTGCCGCCCGAGGTTTCCGTGGCGTGATCGGACAAGCCTTGATGGACGAAGGTGCCCCCGACCCGTTGCTTCGCCCCACCAATCAACTGATTGACGAACTCTCATTCACGCTCGACCGTTTTCCGCCCGAGCAACGACTCGCGACGGCGGTGACGCCACGTTACATCCTTTCTTGTTCCGCCCAGTTGCTCGACGCCGCGTCTGCGCTCGCCGATGAACGAGCCGCTTTGATGCAAACGCACTTGGCAGAAAATCGAGATGAATGCGCCGCCGTCGAATCGGTCCACGGGAATTACGTGGAAGCCTACGCACGCCACGGCTTGCTGAGCGAAAGAGCCATTTTTGCGCACGGCATTCACCTCAACGAATCCGACCGCGCCAAACTTGCAAAGAGCCGGTCGATGATCGCGCATTGCCCCACAGCGAATCAGTTCCTTTCCAGTGGGACGATGGATCGCGCACAGCACCTGGCGGCCGGTATCCGGTTGGTGATTGGCAGCGACATAGGGGCGGGCTACGAACGGAGCATGGTCCGTGTCGGTCGCGGTCTCGTTCAGGCATCCATGCAAATCGCCGAAACTGGCTCGCGGCGGTTGCCGGCGATCGCCACAGCACCCGAGGCTTGGCATCAGATCACGGCGGGCAACGCGGGAACGCTCGGCTGGAACGATGTCGGGGAACTTCGACAAGGCGCGTCGGCGGATTTGGTCATCGCCCGACCGGATATTCCCTGGCGCTCCGCCACTTGTCCACTTTCAGCGCTCATGTGGTCTTGGGATGATCGCTGGGTCGCCGAAACGGTTCTTCGCGGCAAGACCGTTTACCAAGCCGGCGGACGCGGCGAGGTATGCTAAGCCTTGCGCGGGCCGTTCCGCGCGCTAACCCACGTTACTCGCGAAGCGCCAATGATTGTTCATGTTGACATGGACGCGTTCTACGCGTCGGTCGAACAGCGAGACGATCCGACACTGCGCGGAAAACCGGTGGTCGTCGGTGGCGGATCGGGGCGTGGCGTCGTGAGTGCCGCCAGCTACGAGGCGCGCGAGTACGGGATTCACAGCGCGATGTCGGGGCGCCGCGCTAAGGAACTCTGTCCACACGCCATTTTTGTACGTGGTGATCTGGGCAAATACGCTTCGATTGGCCATCAAGTCCGTCAGATCTTTCATCGCTACACCCCCGTCGTTCAGCCGCTTTCACTCGATGAAGCCTTTCTCGACTTAGCCGGCACCGAACGCTTGCATGGCTGTGCCGAGTCGGTGGGGCGGGCGATCCGCGACGCGATCAAGACCGAACTTCGTCTTCCATCGAGCGTTGGTATCGCACCTCGAAAATTTGTCGCCAAGATCGCCAGCGATTTGGACAAGCCGAACGGCTTCGTCGTGGTGCAAGAATCCGAATTGATCGATTTCCTCGATCCACTTCCAGTCTCACGCCTTTGGGGCGTTGGCAAAGTCGGAGCGAAAAGGCTCGATCGATTGAATCTCAAGACCTTCCGCGACATCCGCGTTTTTGATCAAGAACTTTTGGCATCGCACGTCGGCGAATGGGGACGGCACTTGTGGCGTCTGGCCAACGCAATTGATTCTCGCCAAGTGGTGGCTGATCATCATGCCAAGCAAATCAGCCACGAACGAACCTTCTCATCGGATCTTTCGGAGATGCAAGTCTTACGATCCGTTGTGTGCAGCCTTTGCGAACAGACCGCCATGCGACTGCGACGTCACCAGCGAAAGTGCGGCACCGTCAATCTAAAATATCGTCGCGAGGACTTTCGAACCTTCAGCCGTTCGACCACACTTCGATCTCCGACCGATGGCACGACCGAGATCATGGACACGGCCACGCAAATGCTTCAGGCGATGCGGCAAGATGAGCCTCGACCCGTACGGCTGATCGGCGTCGGGCTCTCCTCCCTGACATCGGCTGACGCGCCGCACCAGCTCTCGTTGTTCGAGAGTGAGCAGCAGCGGCAGGCCGAGCGAAGCATCGATCGAGTCGCCGACGAACTCAAGACGCGGCTCGGCAAGCAATCGATCTATCGTGGCTCGAGCCATCAATGGCGAAACCGCAAATGAAGCATTCCGGTGTTATTCCGTGATCGTCGCGGCTCGCGTGGTTGGTCGATGTCCTCAGCGTGGCGGCTGTCCATCGCGTGAGACAGCGGTAGACTTTTGCTCGATTGAAGACCATCCACCGAATCCCTCGTGTTACGAACGATCATCATGCAAAAGTGGGAATGCAAGTACTTGTCGGCCGAAGACCTTGGACCACGCGGCTTCTTCCGAACCGTCAAGCCGGAACAGGTTCAGGCCTATTTCAATGCTCTCGGTGAAGACGGCTGGGAAATCGTCAACGTCGACTTCACCGACACGAGTGCGTTCATCGATTTCAGAGGCTTAGCGAAGCGTCCCAAATCGTAAGGTTGCATCTTCGACTTGCTCGCTTCCTCGCGGACAACGGATGGTCGGCAATCAAGACCACGCCGGGAGCGCCCGATCGTGGCGTGAATCGAGCCCAATCGGGTTGCGAGTGAAAAACGGTGCCGCGACAGAAGTGACTCATGGTGGAAGATGCGACGGTTTTGATGACGCGTAAACGCTGGGGAACGTACCTTCTTCCGTTGTTCCTCGTGACCGCTGTAGTGGCCGGTTGGGCGTTTTGGTTCACCGGGGAAACGAGGTTTTTCGCGGCTCCACTTGGAGTGTGTCTTCTCTGGTGGATGTTGAGGGCATTGACGGGCACACAGGGCATTCACTTCCCCACGCTAGGATCGACGCCCGGTATCCTACAGCTGCTTGGCTTTATTGGTGCCGCGCTCTTATCCGCTTCCGCACTCCAGGTATTTGATTCCACTGTCTTGGGGCATCCATTTGGCGCGCCGCTAAAGTCCTATCATGTGCTGCTGTTTTCTCCAACGTTACTTCTCATGGTCGCGGGCGGATTCTACGTCGACCGGATTCAGAAGCGGACCAAGCAACGGGAGTGCGATGATTCCGGTCAATAACTTGTTCAAAGCGGGACTCGCACAACGCACCGCATTCAATGCGTCATGGCATAGACAAGCGTATTGATGGTGAAGGCATAGGACTTGACCGAGAATCGCTCGAAAAACTCGCGTGACTCACCCTCGCGTTCCCAGCCGTCGGCAATGTCCGTATTGTGTGTTGCGATGGCCATCAGGTCACCCTTGCGATTGAACAGTCCCAACAGTGTTACGTTGCGAACGCCTGCTGTGCCGCCAGACGGATAGCGATGAACCTGTGGAGGATCCCACTGCAGCCCGGACTGTTCAAAGAAGATGCGGGCCGGAATCTGGGGGCAACCTTTAAGCGGATAGACATTCGACAACAAGGGATGATGGTCTGGCACCGCACGCCACTCCCAGCCGGGCCTCAGCTTTCCCATGTTCCGCATCAAGTTGTCTCGTTCCGCGTCACCCCAAAAATCGTCGATCCAAAGGAATCCACCGGCATCGAGGTAGCGGGTTAAGGCGTTTGTCTCGGCGCGAGTCAGTCGCTGCCATCCGATATCGCTCATAAAAACGAAGGGATGATCAAAGATTCGGTCGTCGGTCAAACGCAAAACGATCGGTTCAGGGTTGATCCGCATCGACGTGAGTTGGCGGAGGCGGAGGATCAAGTTTTTCTCTGCGCGGGGATAGTCGGTCTCCCACCGCTCCCAATCGCGTCCCTCGTAGCGATACCAGGACTCGCCATACCCGCCAGTGCTGTCGTAGCGGATTCGCACAAACGTAAAAGCATCAGCGCTGGCCGAATCCTCCTCTTGAGCAACGTTCGTATCCGCCAGCAACGGGTGTCCCATCACCCCGGCTGCAAGCCAGGGGACCATTAGCCAGTAAAACAGGGCTCGGACCGATGGACACCGCGGTGTTTGCATCAAGACGTCGCGTAATCGTGTGACGGGGGTGAGGTGATCGTGTGCCGTTGCAACGCTTCATCGTACTCTCGCGGCAATCGAGTTTGCAGAGTCGAGCGTCGATCGGTTACCCTAACGCGTGCCGAGCGGACGAATTGTTGGGTGAAGATCTTTGCAGTCGCGTTGGCAGTGGATGGATCGCTTACCGCAAGTCGTCCGATTGCTGGAACGAGGACCGCAATCCGCACGTGT
>JBCBLJ010000062.1:0-18124 GCA_038520195.1 Planctomycetota bacterium | reverse complement strand
CCTCTGTGCGTCATGAATCGACTTCCCAACATCTCGCCTCAACGGGCAAAACTCGGCGGCGTGAGCACTTGTGCCGCGCGAGCCGTTTCGTCGGGAGCCCCGAAGTGTAACGATCGGCCCCCAAACCCTGCAACGGTCATCTTTTTCGGTTTTTCAGCATTTCGAAGGGTTTCGCGTCCGTCCGACGTCGTGGCCACAAAGGCTCACCACCCAGTACGAACGCGGTGGTTTGGGTCGGAAGGCACGCCCAGCGGCTGGGTTCCCGCAAAGCGGTTGGTCGGGCGGTGGAGGATGTCGGGCGCCCGTATTTTGCCTTCCCACGGTGCCACCGCGCATCGCTATCTCGGGGTGGCCATACGGGTCCACTCCGGATTGCATGGGTCACCGCGCCAAAAAGCCTCGCTGCGTCACCGCCGCTTCTGTTGCCTGATCAATACTCGCACCGATTCCAATCGCTACCCCAATTGTGACTCCGAGCCACCACCATTGGCCGATTGCTTGACGCGGCTACCCGCCGAGTTTCTGGGAAGACTCCTTCGAGGCAAGTCGGCGAATTTGCGAAACCAGGGAGGCCAGGGCACCCCCTTTGCTGACACAGCCTGCTGGGTACTGTAGTTTAAGGGCAATCCCGGCTGCTGTCCGTGTTTTCCGCATGCGCTCCAGGTTCAAAATGCCCGCTCGAAGCCCACGATCCGATGAAGAACGTGCCCGACTTCTCAACTACCCGTCATCAGATCGAGTGCGGTGTGAGGTTTCTTGGAAAGGCGACAAGCTCTATCTCGGACCCGAGGGATCCGCAGAATCATTCGTTGTCTTACTCGCGCTCCGAAAACACTTGAGCGATGGCTATCCCGCGCCGGTGATGAGGGACTTTCGAGAACAAGTGATGCAAGAGAAGGCTCCAGACCAGTGGGAATTGCTTCGAGAGCAGAAGGCGAGGGTAGCCGAGCTCGAGGGGGAGCTTGAATCTGCGGAGACCGCTCAGCGAGAACTCAGTGAGAGCAGGCAGCAAGTCGCGGAGCTGGAACTGCAGTTAGACGCCATGCAGGTCGCTAAAAACGAACTTGAGCGGAGCTTGGATGAGACAATCGAGCAACGTGACTCCCGCCGGTCGAAGCGACCTCCTTTCGCGTGGTACTTGGCAATCGCCGCCAGCTTGCTTTGCTGCGGCATGGCAATCCGAGGCCGGGACAACGACCTTCCACCGGAAGTCGATGGAGTTGTACTATCCGAGATTGAGCTGGAATCGATCCACCAGCTCCGTGCTAACAAAGCACTTTTGGATTCTCGACAAAAAGAGTTGTTGAGGGACACGGACAAGTTCAAGCAAACCAAGGGAGTCAAGGAATGGCTGATCGCACATCGAAATGGGGAGGTTTCGCCCTAGTTTCATTGGTCCTTTTGGCGACGATCGCAAGCGCCAACGATGGGAACCAAAGTCAATCAATCCTGGAGCGTTTAGGGCTGACGCCCAGCCCCGCAGTCTGCTCTGGCTGCGAGGCCGAGCAACAGACCTACAACGTGGCCATTGCGACAATGCTTGCCTCAATCGACGCAGCGGAAGCGGCAGAGCAAGCATTGATCGCATGCCAACAAGGACAAGGCTCCGGCGGCGGCCCGAGCTTAAGTCATACTGAAAGCGGAGAGTCCATCCTGGTCGCGACTGAAGCCGACTTCGGCGAATAGCGGCCAGCACGGTTTTCCGCTCAACACCCCTTCAACTGAGCGGAAAACATGACTGAGAGAGACTTCGAATCGCTCGTCGCGGAGCTTGTCGATCCGCATTCGTTAACAGCAAAAAGCCGGCGTTTGGAAGGGTTCCTCGCCGAGCGTGTGCGGAGTGTCCTGAGGGGCGAAAAGGAGGCCGAGGGCACCTCCGAGGAAATCTGGACAAGCGTCGTGCGCCAGGAAGCGGGCAAGCGGCAATCGGTTAGCGCGGCATGATGGTGCGACATCCGCTGACCGACCTGAATCGTCACTCACAGCAGCGTGCCCTATCGCCGGCATCGCGAATGCCGTCGAAAGCCGTCATCGCGTTACGTGGCCGCGGCACGGTCGAGTTGCAAGAGTTGTCCGACCGTCTTCAAGAACAATCGGCTCGGATGCCGGAATCCGAAGAGCGTCGCGAGGTGATGCGATGCCAGAGCCTGATTATCAGTGAGCTATTGCGGCGATCCGAGAACCGCCGAACAAGACGCCGGGCGTGCTAGAGCCTCTTGTCGGACTCGCGACGCGGCGAGTCCACTCAAATTCAGTGCCCCGTCGGGACCACCGTGTGATTCTGCCCCAATCCGCGACTGGCTCTCGACGGGGTGCTTTCTCTTCAGAACGACTTCGTCGTTGTCCATTTTGGGTTACCCTGTGCCTGTAGCGGCTCTTGGGGCGAGTCAATCTTTGCGTGTATTGCATGTTGCATTGGATGCGCGTTGTACACTTGAAATTGACTTCATGAACCATTCCATCAAATGGGACGCGTGGGCAGCGTCGCAACGGATCAATGACGGCACGGACACATAATGGAAACTTGGATCGCACTGTTTCGTGGAATCAATGTCGGCGGGAATAACGTGCTGCCGATGGCGGATTTACGTGCCTCGCTCGAGTCACTGAAATTGAAGAACGTACGGACCTACATTCAAAGCGGAAACGTCGTGTTCGAATCTTCCTCCAAAAAAGGTGAAACGATCGCAAACAAAATTGCGGCGGTGGTCAAACGCGAATTCGGATTTTCGGTCCAGGTGCTTGTGCTCCACGCTAAAGACTTTCTGGCGACGATGTCTTCCAATCCCTTTGCCGAATCGGTCGCAGACCCCAAGTCGGTCCACTTACTTTTTCTACGTGAGGCGTCGAACTCTCCCCAAATCGCGAAGATCGACGAGGCAAAGGCTCCAAGCGAAGACTATCGGTTAACCGATCGCGTGTTCTATTTGCATGCCCCCGACGGGATCGCAAGATCCAAGCTCGCCGCGAATGTTGAGAAATACCTTGGAGTAACCGCGACCGGGCGGAATCTGAGGACGGTGACCAAGGTCGCGTCGATGTGTAAATCATGACCGACCTCCGCGAGCCGACCGGTAGTTTCCCCTCAAGTCTTGCGTGGTACGATACGAGGAAACGCACCCGTTCCCCCGAAGGCCATGTCCGAGAACGAATCAAAGTCTCCATCCTTGAGCTACGTCCGCGCAGAGAGTCGCGCCGAAGCGGTCAGGAAGATGATCTCGCCCGATCCGTTGCTAAAGACGCTCTATGTTGACGGGGCGAACAAGGATGGAAAAGAGGGATGGGTTAACGCGATCCGAGACCAAAACTCCGCAGCATATCGCCTGCTGTTTTACGTGGACCGTATTCCGGTTGCCGAAGAATTTCAGTCCATGGAAACCTACGAGGTTCTCTATGGTTCGGTGAAGGAGCACGAGGAAGTGAATTTTCCGCGTGTTCTCTTTACCACCACGGGTGCCATCAACCTCATGCGCGATGGTATCCCGAGCGCGCGTTTTGTCGCTGCGCTTCGGAAGGGTATTCTCGAGATCACCCCGTACAAGCTGGGACACGATGTAAAGACCGAAGCGCTCCGGAAAAGCGGTTCGGCTTACCTGTGCCTTTATGATCGTGACGGCGAAGGCATCCGCATTCTTGATTTGCTCGATTACTTGATGGTCTACGACGACCGAAACAACGAAGAGATCCAGGTCCACACCGAAGATGAACTCGTCCTGGGTGACACCCGATTCGTGCGTCCGTTTCTGCTCCGCTACTCGAAGAACGTGCCCGTTGAGAAAGAGTTTTCCGATACCAAGGCTGCGGTCGACGACATGCTCCGCCGGCTCAAATAGCGAAGTATCGCCAAGCCAATCTCGATGACATCGTGCGCTAGCATCAACGCCGGACCGCGCCAGTTTGAAAGCGCGCCAGCTTGAGAGCGCAATGACATGACACTGCGCCGTCAACACCCAACTCGATCGAAGCCGGCAATGCTAAAGGAACACGTCGCTATAAAAACACAACGGCGACCTTCCACAGTCCCAGCAGGCTGACGGCCGTGACGACGAGCACCGCGCAGCCGATCCGCCAAGACGAGAACGCGAAGTCATCTCGACGCCGATTCGCAAGAAAGAGAAGAAAACAGGCGATGAACGGGAGGAGCAATCCATTGGCAATTTGTGCAAACTGAATCGTTCGCAGAGGACTCTTGCCGAAGCCAATCGCCGTTACGCCGCCCAGCAGAATCACGCCAACGGCGATCCAGCGAAAACGTCGACTTTTGGGTTCGGCCCGCCAGCCCAGCGCGCCACAGACCGCGTAGGCTGTGGCGAGCGGCGCCGTAATCGAGCTGGTCAAACCCGCGGCGAAGAGCCCCAGCGCGAACGCATGACCGCCGAAACTTCCAAGTGCGGGGCCGAGCTGTTGAGAGATCTGCTCGACAGAAGTCCAGGCTTGTCCGCGCGCGTGGAACGCGGTCGCGGCGGTCAACAGGATTGCCGCCGTCACGATGCCACCGAGACCGACCGCAAGTGTCGTGTCCCAATCCACGTGGCGGAGCGCCCGTTTCTGATCGGCATGCCGATAGTTCTTTGCAGCCGCGCTGGCATGTAAAAACAAGTTGTAGGGAACGATTGTCGTTCCGATCAACGCCACCACTGAACTGAGCGAATCGCCAGCAACCCTCGGGACCAATCCATTGATTATTTCACTCGCGGCGGGAAGCGAACGGGACGCAGCGACCAGAAAGGAAAGGCTCAAACCGCAAACCATTGCCACCAGGGCGTGATGGAGAACTCGATAGCGCCCCCAGCCAATCATGACGCTGGTGGCAACAACCAATGCCACGATCCACCAGCGAGGATCGCCCCCGAGAATCGAAGTGATGCCCGCGACCGCGCCCGTCAGATTTCCCGTTTGGTAGGCCGTGTTTCCAACGCCGATCGCAGCGATGATCAAGGCGATCGAAGGTCGAAGCCACCGAGAATCGAGAAACGTTTGGCGTATCGATTCGCTCAGCCCCGTACCGGCTGCGATTCCGACGCGCGCGGCGAGCGATTGCAACACGATCGTTCCGAACACGGCGAACACGATCGTCCACAAGAGTCCGCACCCAAACTGCGCGCCGGCCTGACTCGCCGTGACGACCGTTCCGGGTCCAATAAACGCAGCCGTCACCAGCAACCCCGGGCCGATCTGGTACGGACTCCGACGCGGCTCCTCCGGCGATGGGTCGATCTCGGTCATGACTCGGGAACGCCGACTTTTGCGGCGGCGTACAACGCGAAAGTCGCGAGCCAATGATCCCCTGCGTAGTTGCCGCTGTTGACATACGCCAATCCGGCTTGGAGATGACGATTCGCACTCTTGAGCAACTTCGGACGCAGCGCGTGGTCTTGCCGGAGCGACAACGCGATGGACTGAAGGCACCACGCGCGATTAAGGTTCAGCCCAGCAAGGTGAACGATCTTTCCATCGGTTAGGTCGCTGACCTCGACGGGCAAGATCGTGTCCGACAATTGGCGTTCAAGATTCGGCACAAATTCGGCGAGCCACGCTTCGAACTCCTCGCCGGTAAAGACCCTACGCATCAGGTCGGCTTCATTCCAACAGGATGAAAAGAAGTCGTGCCCCGACGGTTCGTATTCAACGGGATAGTCACGGTCCTTCGCGTAAAACGCTTTTGCCCTCGCGACGACCAGCTGTTCCAGTGCTGTCTTCCCGGTTGCGCGAGCGTAGTCGAGAAGCTGACCGAGTGCGAACCCAGTATCCGGATGCTGCCCCGTGCGGATTGGAAACGTCAGCAGCGGCAAATACGCTTTCACCCGACTGAGAAGGACCGTTTCGAGTGGACGCAGGTTATCGCGCCACTTCCGGCCATCGTCGTCGTTCCAATCCTCGAGCTCGATCACCAGCCGAAACAGCCACGCCCAACCGTACATCCTCTCAAACGCTTTTTGTTCTTCGAGCGCAAAGAACTCGGCTTCGCGTTTCAGGTTATCCGTCGAAAGGTGTTCGTTCAAAACCTGGCGGACTCGCGTCGCGGACTTCATCTCCGGAGAGTCTTTGAGAAGCTTGACGAGCACCCAGTGGCCGTGCACGCTGCTGTGCCAATCGAAACAACCGTAGAACGCGGGGAAATGCGCTCGGGGGCGTTTGATCTGATCCGCGTTGGAGTATTTCAACGTCAGCTTCGTGGGAAACTCCGTATCAACGCCCTTAAGAACCAGACGCGACCAAGTTTCAGCGACCGCTTGATCCACTTGAGTTGGTTCGGCTGCACTCATCGAGCTTGACCACATCGATGTTATCAAAACGACGGTGAGTAGATGTCGGTGTCTTATCATTGGATCCGTCGTCGCTGGCGCCAAAAAAAATGAAGTGCCTTGCCTATGGTAGCAGAAGGTTTGCCACATCCGCGGCGATGGACCGACATTCGTCGGCGAGCGACGGATCCGCCAAGTCTTGAGGTGCGAGTTCGTCGCGATAGTTCGCGGCCACGTACTGGCGTAGCTCCTGATACAGTTCGTCGGTCAACCATACCGACGACGGAATCACTTCACGTTGCTCCGCCGTCAGGACGACTCGGAGCCGAAGGCAGGCCGGACCACCACCGTTTCGCATGCTCTCGGTCAAATCGAGGAAGTCGCAGCGTTGGACCGGATTATCTTCGGCGAGAACTCGATCAATCACCGCGCGAACGGACGATGACGATTCGCACTCTTGGGGACAAAGAAGCAGCATCTCGCCGCCTTCGAGCGAAAGCAGTTGACTGTTGAATAGATAGGAACGAACCGCTTCGGCAAGAGAGAGCTCTGTGTCTTTGATTTCGATGGAGAATAGATCGTGACCGAATGCGTCCGCTAAACGCTCAACGGCCTCCGGTCGGTGCTGGAAAGCGTGCTCATGCATCAAATGCACGTTTTGATTCCCCACCGCGACGACGTCATTGTGAAATGCTCCGGCGGCGATGGCGGCTGGATGCTGCTTGATGAAGACGCAGCGATCGGAGCCCAACTGGTGTTGTGCCGCGATTTGTTCGAACGACTCGCGGGCCTGGCGGGCTGGGAAACCTCCATCTGCAACTTCGGCTCCATCGCGGCCGTACACGAAGACTTCGATGCCTGGCGCCCCGAAGTCTCGACAGAGACGCGTCTGATTCGCCGCACCCTCATCCGCAAACTCATGTTGTGGTGGAAGTGGATCATGGACGACGAAGTGCTTTTCGTCGTGGAAGATCGCTCGCAAGGTCTCCGTCGTTTCACGCGCTTCCAATCGCCGGTGTGGCATGCTGTAGAGATTCGCGGGTGTGAAATGAACCCGATCGTCGGCAGTGTCCGCAGAAGGCGAAACCGTCGCCGCGTTGGCAACCCACATGGCCGAAGCGCTATAGGCCAGGCTCAGGGTTTCAGGCGCATTTTCGAACGCTTCTTGGAGGAGGACGGTTTCGTCACCATGAAATCCCTGTTCCACCAAAAAGCGAGTAGATGGTCGCTGCTGTGGCGGCAAAACGATTTGCGGAATCCCCAACTCGACCAGCCGCATCATTTTGTCCAAGCCCTGGATCGCGGCGCGCTTCGGCGAAGACGCTTGATGACGATATCGCGTCGAGGCGAGATTGCCCGAAGACAGGCCGCCAAAGTGATGCGACGGCCCGATCAGCCGGTCCATATTGATCTCGAGAGCCGTCACGATGCGTCCTCTGGCGAATGAGGCTCGAGTTCGGCGACCGCTTGGTTGCAAAAGTCGACCGTCAAGAAGCCCGCGGGACGATGGTTTCCACTGTGTCCAAGTCCACCGAATGGCAGACGTCCACTGGCACCCGTTGTCGGCAAATTCCAGTTGACCAGCCCCGCCGAGACGCCCGACCGAAATCGTTCAAAGTCGGATCGTTCTCGGCAGATGATTCCGGCGGAGAGGCCGAACTCGGTCCTATCAGCCACCTCAATCGCCTCCTCAAGGTTGGCAACCCGCGTGACCTGAAGGAGTGGACCGAAGAGTTCATCGTCGGTGACCGCGTCGCAGTTTGTCACATCGATCAATCCGGGCGTCACGTACGCCTCACCGGCAACATGCTTTTCACAGCGAACGATCGACGTCGCGCCGGAGGCAAGCAATCGCTCTTGCTCGGCCATCGCCTGGTTGGCGGCTCTCTCATGGACGAGCGGTCCCATCATGACGTCTTCCGTGAGCGGATTTCCGACGCTGATTTCCCGAGTCTCTTCCGCCAGGCGATCGACGAACGCCTCGGAGGGCTCTGTCACGATCAATCGCCGAACGCAGGTGCATCGTTGTCCCGAACTGACGAACGCCGATTGGATGGTTGTTTCAACAGCCTCTTGCAACGACTCCGGATTATGGATTACGAGTGGGTTGTTTCCGCCAAGTTCGAGGGCAAGCAACACCTCAAGGCGTGGCGCGAGCGTTTCCCGCAGCTTGATCCCGGTGTCGCGGCTACCGGTGAAAAAGAGTCCCCGAAGGTCTCGCTGGCGAAGAATTGACTGACCGGGGCTGATTCCACCCTGGACAAGATTGAGCACACCGGGCGGCAAGCCGGCGCGGTCCCAGAGTTGGACCATCTTTTCGGCGCACCATGGTGTCAGCTCGCTCGGCTTGAAAACAACCGTGTTGCCGCAAAGCAGCGCGGGCAAAATCTGTCCGTTGGCGATATGCATCGGAAAGTTGAACGGGCCGAAGACGGACACGACTCCAAGCGGGCGATAATGAATGCGGCCGATGCGAGGACCTAGCTCATGCGTTTCTTCGCTTCTTCGGGACTGCAACGCTTCGAGGGTCAGCCCCAGTTTGGAGGCGACCGCTCCGGCTTCACCGATGGACTCCTTGAGCGGCTTTCCGACTTCGCGGCAGATCGCGTCCCCGAGCGTGTCTTTTTCTTCGAGGACAATCTTCGCAAATGCCTCCAAGATGCCGACTCTTTCATCGACCTCCAGCCCCGCCCATTGACCGAGTGCCTTCGACGCCGCGGCGAACGCTTGATCGACTTGGTCGCGACTGGCTTCGTTTCCTTCCCAAACGGGTTGCCCGTCGATCGGGCTGATCGAGATGAATCGATCGCCTTGTCCTTCGATCCAATGGCCGTCAATGAATTGCATTGCTTCTTCGGCTTTCGCCGCGTTCCATGTAATGGTTCAAGGGAATGAATCTCATCGCGGCTCGAGCCAGACTACCTAGGCTTTCGGTCGTGACTCGACGTAGCGAACGGCATCGCCGACGGAAACGCCCAAGTGCTCGAAACAGGCGTGATCGAGCGAAATCCCCGACTCGGTTTCGATCACGAGTCCGAGTGACGATCGAAAGCCGCCTTTTGACGCCGCGACGACACACTTGAGCGGTTCGGAAGTGGGTGCCTCGAAGACGGATTCAATGGTGCGGACGCGGCTCTCTTTGGCTGAACGGATTTCCGATCGCTGGCAATGCAGGACCGGGCCGGCTTCGAAGATGTCGACCAGATCGCGAAAGCTAAAGCCTTCGGACTCCAGCATCCGGCGGGCTGGCACGGTGTTGGGATGAACTTCCGCCACCGCCGCGTTGGCCTCGTCTGAAAGCAGATCCAGGTAAATCGGATGCGTCGGCATGAGCTCTTCGATAAAGTCCTTTTGGATCAGCGTCAGCATGTCGGCGTTAGGGAGATCGAGCGGGAAAAAGCGACTGCCGAGGGCTTCCCAGAACGGGCTGCTCCCTTTTTCGTCGATGATCCCCCGCATTTCCGCGATCACTTCTTGCTCGAACAGATGCTCGAACTCCGCCATAAAAAGGAAACGTGACAGCGACAAAAGCCGGCCGCGACCGCCACCCCGATAATCGGGATGAAGGAAAAGACTGCCGATTTCGCTGGGGCCGTCATGCTCTTTCACGAGGTGAAGGACCGGGTGAGTTATCTCGTGAGTCAGAGTGACCGACGTCTGCGTCTCGTGCTCCAGTCGATACGCATAGAAAGGCTTGAAACCTCCGACTTTCGAAACCACCCCGCTGGTCCCGACAACACGATCAAGTTTGGGATCGATCAGCACGAACAGATAGAGTTGGCCTTGCGGGTCCGCGTCTTCGAGATTGGCGAACGATCGCTCACTCTCGCGCACTCGCTTGCCCATCAACGCTTCGTCCTTGGGAACCGTTGTGAGCCCGTACAGCGATTGCCGGGCGAGTTCGTTCAGTTGATCAAGGTCGCTTTCTCGTACCGGTCGAAACAGCATTACGGGCGCTCGTTCAGGACTTTGGTTCGCTGGATCAGCGTTAAAAGTGAAAGCTGCGTCCGAGTCACGAGACTTGGAATCAGCATGTATTCCGAGTGAGAATGGATGTCTCCGCCCTGGACGCCCATCGTATCAATGTTGGGTACACCCAATGCCGCCAACCGATTGCCGTCGCAAACGCCGCCGGTGACCTGCCAGTCAAAGTCGAGATCGATCCCGCGACCGGCTTCGGCAATGTCGTTTTGAAGTTGCAACATCGAGTCCGTTTGACGCTTCGGTGGAGCGCTGAAAGTTCCGTGTTGTTCGCATTGCAAATCATGAAGCGGCTTGGTCAGATTATCGAATGCCGCAAGTAATTCCGATTCCTGCTCGCGCTCCGAATAGCGAACATTGAAATGAACGATGGCTAGGTCGGGGACCACGTTGGTGGGCCCGCCGCCTTCGATCCGAGCCACGTTGATCGTCGTTCTCGGCCAGCGACCGTTCAACGCGGCAAGTCCCGTTGCCAGATGAGCCGCCCCGACGACAGAGTTTCGGCCTCGGCTGAATTCGCGGCCCGCGTGTGCCGAAGTCCCGCGAACGACGATCGCAAAGTTTCCCGAGCCTCCTCGTTCGGCGACCAGGTCTCCGTTGGGAAGGCAGGGTTCGTAGATCAAGCCAAACGAGGCACCGGGTGCATATTGATCAAAGACGGCCGCCGATCCCGGTGAACCGACTTCTTCGTCCGCGCCGACGATGACCGTCCAACCAAGCGACTCGCGCGGATTCGCCTTCGCAAACTCTTCGTACGCGGCCAATGCGTGCAACATCACCACCAGTCCACCCTTGGCATCCGCGACACCGGGGCCCATCAATCGATCGCCTTCGATTCGTGTGGATTGGAAGGACGAATCCTCGGGGTAGACAGTGTCGAGATGGATCGAGAGCACCACCTGATTTCGCGCTTCGGTTCGGCGACGAAACACGAGCGTGTTACCAAGGGGGCACTCATTGACGTCGCCACGACGATCCACAACGGCTTGCGGTTTCACGGCGACCGAGATCGTATCATCGGCCAGCCGCCGAAAGCTCGCCTCAACCATCGCGGAGACTTCCGCGATGCCCGCCAGGTTGCGGGTTCCGGAATTCACATCGGCCCAGCGCCGGAGCGTCGCCAGCATCTCACCTTGCTGATCGGCGATGCGCCGGAGCAGTGCCGCCGTTTCAGGATTGGAGACGTTCATCGGTGCTTTCGAAGATCTTGTCGGCGCTCTTGGCAACAAAGCCGCTAAAGAGCGATCCATCGGGTAGCGGATATCGCCGCGCAAACTCGTAGTAGCAACCAGGGATTTCGAAACTGCCATCTTCAAACAAGGTGTTCACCCGCGAAGCGATGGTCGACGATTGCTCCAGGAATACTTCGGGTGTTCCCTTGATCGCGCCGCCGGAATCGTTGAGTGAGAATCCGGCTTCGACGATGAGTGCGTTCAATGCCTCCAACGAGTCAATCGAACGAAGTTCGTTCACGCTGACGGTAAAGTGATTCGCGCAAAAACCATGTGCGGCCATCCACGCGGCGTATTCACTTTCCTCTTGCAGTTGTTGGTACGTCGCGAAGTCGACTCGCCAAAGTCGTCCGGCGACGCACATCGGCTGTGCCACCGGAGTGGTCAGTTGATCGATCAGACCGGCGACCACCTTTTGTAGCGATTCGCTGAACTGGTTGGTCAGGAGTTGGCTGATGAACACCCGCGGCAACGTCGGGTCTTCATGCTCAAAATGCCGAGCATATAACTTCTTCGCCTCGAAATCGTACTCGCCGCGAAACTCATAGCCCGCCTCCAAAAAAGGGACCGCGAGCGCGTCGATGCCGACGCGCGGGTCGTCAAAGGTCCGGAACGCGATGTGATCGTTGACGACCGTCTCGCCTCGCTCGCTGAGCAACGCGTGAATCTTTGCGGCCTGCGGATTGATCGCTGAGTACTGCTCCCAGAGCTGATCCAAAAGCGTATCGATGGCGTTCATCTTTTTCAGTCGGTTTCCCGAGATCTGGAGTAGAGCTGTGACGGATCGAGGCCATCACTTTCGCGAAGCCTACTCCTTTTTCAAGGGCCCGTCTGCCCGCCTCCAGTCCTCCACGATCACGACTCCCGGGGCGGTGGAGCAATGAGGCCCGCCTCCCTTCGAGACCGGCTCGATGGTAGTTTTTGTTCCCCTAGGCAGACTGGCCGTTCGATGAGCGTGACCACTCGGAAATTCCCCCTGGAAAAACGCTATGAAGCCCCCAAACATTGTGCTGATCATCACCGACCAACAGCGGTACGACACGATCAACGCGTTGGGTTTTGATCACGTCGAAACGCCCCATCTAGATCGGCTCGTTCGGGAAGGCGTTTCTTTCGAGCAGTGCCATGTCACGGCGGCGTCCTGCGCCGCCGCCCGCGCGAGCCTGTTCAAGGGTTTCTTCCCGCACACCACCGGGATCCTCAAAAACGCGGACCGTTGGCGACGCAGTTGGATCGAGCGGTTAAACGAGGCGGGCTATTACTGCACCAACATCGGCAAGATGCATACATGGCCGTTTTTGACCGAACTCGGCTTCCACGAACGCTTTGTCGTCGAGAACAAAGATCGCTACCTGGAGGGACGTTACTTCTTTGATGAGTGGGATAAAGCACTTCGATTTCGAGGCCTCGTCAAGCAACAGCGCGAATTCTATCGAAAACGCAGCGACTACCACGAAGCACTCGGTGCTTTCGATTGGGAGTTGCCAGAGGACACCCATCCGGATGTTTTCGTCGGCGACATGGCCAAGTGGTGGATCAACACGACTCCCAAGAAGGACCCTCTGTTTCTTCAAATCGGGTTCCCAGGTCCGCACCCACCCTACGATCCGATTCCACGCTACACCGAAAGTTACCTGAAAAAGGACCTTCCGCTGATCCCCGTCACGCGCGAAGAGTTGGAAGGACTACCGCCGGCGCTCAAGGAACTGCGGGTTCATAATTCCGAGGTCGATCACGATTCGGTCGTCATGCCACTCGAGGTCAGCGAGCAACAGCGGCATCGTCAACGCGCGTACTATCTCGCCAACGTCACGATGATCGATGAGAAGGTCGGCGAGATCCTCGCGGCGCTGGAGTCCAATGGCTACGGCGACGACACGATCGTGATCTTTACGAGTGACCACGGCGATTGCTTGACCGACCACGGCCAAAGTCAAAAGTGGACGATGTATGAGCAGATCACCCGAGTTCCGATGATCGTTTGGGCTCCGGCGCGTTTCCGTGGCGGAGACTCCGTTACCGCACTCGTCCAGCAAATGGACCTTGGCCCCACCATTTTGCAGTGGGCGGGTGTCGAAGTGCCGGAGGAATTGGAAGCGATTTCGCTGTCGGAGGCATTCGAATCTTCGGGGACCTTCGCGGGACGTGAATTCGTCTACTGCGAACAGGTGCGCGACGGCGTGCTTACCGGATGTGAATTCATGACAATGGTCCGCGATCGTACCCACAAGCTCATCCACTATCTTGACGAACCCGACGGCCAACTCTTCGACCTGGTCGCGGACCCCCAGGAGCGTTTCAACCTGTGGGACGTCGCCGAAGCGGGGCAACATCAACAGCGATTGCTCGCGGAGCTGCGCGAGTGGAGAATCCGCAGCGGCGTCCACACCAAAGACTGGTGCGCCGATCATCGCTAGCGAGGGGCGAGGACAGCGGGCAGGTTGTCTGCTACAAAAATCAAGTCAACTTCTTCAACGTCAAATCATTCCTGGAGAGCGTCATGCGCACTTCGCTGTTCCTGCTTTTTTCACTTTTGATTGTCGCGTCGGCCGTTAGTCAAAACGGCGAGCCAAAGGTGGCCGGAATCGACCAGGACTTGTTCAGCAAAACCGTCCGTCCCGGTGACAACTTCTACCTCTATGCAAACGAGTTGTGGCTAGACGGAACGGAGATCCCGGCCGACAAGTCAAACTATGGCATCTTCACGGTGTTGGATGACCAGACTCGGATGCAAGTCCGCAAGCTGATCGAAAAGGCCGCGCAGACCGAAGCGGAGATGGGGACTCCGGCGCAAAAAGTCGGCGACCTCTACAACAGTGTTCTCGACACGTTCAAGCGAAACAAAGAGGGGATTGCCCCGATCAAGGGGCTTCTCGATGCGATCGGAGCGATCGAGTCTCGAAGCGACTTGGCAAGAACGGTCGGTATGCTGCGACGTTCCGGCGTCGGAGCCCCGGTCGTTCCATTTGTCAACGTCGATGCTAGGAAAAGTGATCAGTACGCGGTTTACTTGACCCAGGCCGGCATTTCGCTTCCCGACCGCGATTACTACCTCGAAGACGAAGAGCGATACATCAAACTCCGTGAGTCACTGGAGGTTTATGTCGCGGACATGCTCAAGGCAGTCGGTCATGACGATCCAAAGGAAGCCGCAAGGCGAGTGGTGGAGATCGAAACGGAGATCGCCAAGCTACACTGGACGAAGACCGAAAACCGCGACCCCGTCAAAACGTACAACAAGTTTTCTCCCGCCGAATTGGATTCGATGCTCGGAGGCTGGAAGTGGTTTGAGTACGCCGAGGAAGCCGGACTCACGGGGATCGAAGCGGTCGTCGTGCGACAGCCATCGTTCGTTGAAGGGTTCGCGGACCTGGCCGAAGACATTTCCGTCGACGACTGGAAAGACTATTTCACCTATCACGCGATCGACGGGTTTGCGTCCGCGCTGAGCGAGCCGCTCGAGAAGCGACACTTTGCTTTCCACGACACCGCCGTTTCCGGTGTCGAGGAGCAACAGCCGATGTGGAAGCGTGGGGTTGGCGTCACGGGAAGCTTGCTCGGCGAGGTTGTGGGGCAACTGTACGTCGAGAAGCACTTTCGACCGGTCGCCAAGCAGCGAATGAACGAATTGGTCGGGAACCTCAAGCTTGCATTCAAGGAACGAATCAAGACGCGTGACTGGATGGGTGAAGGAACGAAGAAACAAGCCCTCGAAAAGCTCTCCAAGTTCACGACCAAGATCGGCTATCCGGACGAGTGGAAGGACTACGAGAAGTTGCAAATCACCGATGGCCCGCTCGCGGCGCACATGATCGCTGCCGCCAAGTTCGAGTATCAACGGGATCTCGACAAGTTGGGTGGGCCCATCGACCGCAACGAGTGGCACATGACGCCGCAAACGATCAACGCTTACTACAACCCGACGATGAATGAGATCGTCTTTCCGGCAGCCATCTTACAGCCTCCCTTTTTCAACCTCGCCGCCGATGACGCGGTCAACTACGGCGGCATCGGCGCGGTGATCGGCCATGAACTGAGTCACGGCTTCGATGACAAGGGAAGCAAATTCGACGGTGACGGTAACCTGCGAATGTGGTGGACCGAAGAAGACCGCGCGGAGTTCGACAAGCGAGCCAGCGGTTTGGTGGAACAGTACAACCAGTTCGAGCCGGTCTCCGGGAACTTTGTCAACGGCAAGTTCACACTCGGTGAAAACATTGGCGACCTCGGCGGACTGGCCGTCGCGTACGCCGCCTATCGGCTTTCACTCGATGGCCAAGAAGCGCCCGTCATCGATGGCCTGACTGGAGACCAGCGTTTTTTCCTCGGTTGGGCTCAGATCTGGCGTCGACTGTATCGCCAACAGGAACTGCTTAAACGATTGATCAATGATCCTCACAGCCCGAGCGAGTATCGCGTCAATGGAATTGTCCGCAACATGGACGCGTGGTACGAGGCGTTTGAAATCCCGGAGGATTCCGAGCTGTTCATCGACAAGGAAGATCGAATCCGTATCTGGTAGACATGGCCGACTTTGACGGTGCGACGCTGACATCTACTATCGCCGCAAACGGCACCGCGAACGATCTGTTCAACCTTGTCGCTCCTTGAGGACGAGGGACGGTCAAAAGGAGTCCGTTTCGATCATTCAGCTCGCAACGACGGACAGACGCACGGAGCCTGACGCCGTGTGTCGTAGTAAGCCGCATCGAGTTGGAAGGCTACAGACTGGTGCTGCTCTTCAGGACCGGCACCAGTAGCGCCAAGACGACCGCGAGAACGAAGAATGCCATCACGAGCAACATGATCGGTTCGAGCAGCCGCACGAACAAATCGAGTCGTCGGAACGTTCGCTTCTCGAGCGAATCGGCGATCTCCGGCAGGACCTTCTCGAGCGAGTTGCTTTCCTCGCCGACGCTGATCATCTCGACGACCGATGGTGGAAAATAGCCCGATGAGCGGAGTGGTGACGCGAGTGAATCACCGCCGCGGATGTTCTCCGTGGCGTCCACGATCGACTGGCTAAGCAGACGATTCGCCGCGGCCGAGCGGCTGATGTCTAGCGACTTGAGGATCGGAACGCCGTTGCCCAACAGGGTCCCCAACACGCGGCAAAACCGAGCGACGGCCAAGTTCATGAGGATGTTTCCGAGCACCGGGATCCGGAGCTTGAACTTGTCCATCATGTCCTTACCGGAATCGGAGGCCAACTGAACTCTGAGCACAATGAACAGGACAAACGCGCCGATCAACAGTACCCATCCGTATTGCTGAAGGAACACACTGAACGCGAGCAGCCATTCGGTGTATTGCGGCATTTGGTCGTTGCGACGGAGTCGATCGAACATCGGATCGAACTTGGGCACGAAAAAGATCAGCAAGCCGCTGATCACGATCGACCCGACCGAGAACAAGAACACGGGATACGCCATCGCACTGATCGTGCGTCCCTTGAGATCTTCCTGCAGTTCGGTGAACGTCCCCACGCGGTCGAGCGCGTCTTCGAGGAACCCGCCTTCGGTACCGGCCCGCACCATGTTGATCGACATGTCCGAAAAAATGGTGGGGTAACGCGCCATGGCGTTTCCGATCGGTTCACCATCTTCGACACGGCCACGTATCTCTTTGACTGTCTCGGCAAGCACCGCGTCCGTCGATTGCTCCCCAAGCACAGTGAGCGCTCGAATCATCGGGACGCCACTTCGCAGCAGCGACGCGAGTTGACCGTAGAAGGTCGCCATGATTTGGCCGCTGACCTTCTTGCGTTTCCCAAACAGCGACTTGGTTGCGGTGTTTTCAACGGCCGCGACCTTGGACGGAAACAGAGAACGTTCGCTTAGCAGCGACGCGACTTCGCGTTCACTGGCCGCCTCGATCGATCCATTGACGATTTTGCCCGACATGTCGCGGGCGGTGTAAGAGAAACTGGGCATCGCGTTAGAAGCCCTCGCCCTTGGTAACGCGGAGAACCTCGTCGATGCTCGAATCGCCCGCGATCACTTTGTCCCAAGCGTCCATTCGAATCGATCGCATGCCGGTCTCGATCGCGACTTTGCGAATGTCCCAGCTGCTGGCCCGTTCGAGTGCAAGGTTTCGGGTTTGCTCATTGGCCACGAGCAACTCGTAGACGCCGAGTCGACCGGTGTAGCCGCGATTTCGACACTCACGGCAACCGGTCGGCCGATACCAAGTCATTCCGTCGGCCCGGTCCCAGGGGAAGTCTTTCGGGATGTCTTCCTTGTTGGGTTGGTAAGCCTCTTTGCAATGCACGCACAATCGGCGGATCAGTCGTTGAGCCATGACGCCTTCGACGGTGCCTGCCACAAGGAACGGCTCGACGCCCATGTCGCCCAATCGCGTGAACGCCCCTGCGGCGTCGTTGGTGTGCAGAGTGCTAAAGACCAGGTGACCGGTGAGCGATGCCTGAATCGCGTTTTCGGCCGTCTCGAGGTCTCGAATTTCACCGACCAGCACGATGTCGGGGTCATGACGAAGAATACTTCGAAGCGACGCCGCAAAGGTGAATCCGATCTTGGTGTGAACCTGGATCTGGTTGATGCCCGAAAGCTGGTACTCGACCGGGTCTTCGGTAGTGATGATTTTTGTGTCTTCGCTGCGAATCTGTAGCAGGCTGCTGTAAAGGGTCGTCGTTTTTCCGCTACCGGT
>JBCBLJ010000401.1:0-7400 GCA_038520195.1 Planctomycetota bacterium | reverse complement strand
CGTCGCCAATACCAAACCGGGAGTGTAGAAAATGCACTGCTGATCCCCAAGGGGCTAAGCAAGCCGCCCGAAACGAAAACACTCGCCCATCGCCCACGACTCCACCGACACCCTCGCCGTGAGAATCCTGCTAACCAACGATGACGGCGTCTTCGCGCCCGGGCTCGCCGCCCTCGAGCAACAACTTCGACACTTAGGCGAGGTCATCGTGATCGCTCCCGCTACCGAGCAATCGGGTGTCGGACACTCGATCACCTACCTTTCCCCACTGGTCGCAAAATCGGTTCACCGCGACGGTCGCCATTGGGCGTGGGCGGTCGAAGGAAGCCCGGCGGACTGCGTCAAGCTCGCGGTGGCTGAATTACTGCGTGAAAACCCCGTCGACCTCGTCGTCAGCGGCATCAACCACGGCCTCAACGCCGGAATCAACGTGCTTTACAGTGGCACCGTGGCCGCAGCGATCGAAGGTGCCTTTTTCGGACTCACCAGCGTCGCGGTCTCTCTCGAACATGACCCCGACGCCGATTTCCAGTCGGCCGCCGTCATTGCCAAGAACGTCATCAGCGGTCTGCTCAAGAACGACGCCGCCCAAGGCAAACTGTTCAACCTGAACATTCCCACCGCCGCCACCGACGCGCCGAGTCAACTTCGAATCGTCCCGATGGGGCTCGCCCAATACGGCAACTGCTACGAAAAACGCCAGGACCCCGGCGGCCGCAACTACTACTGGGCACTCTGGAACGAACCCGAGAAGCCACCGCACGAAGAAACCGACCTCATCGAACTTAGGCAAGGCAACGTCACCCTCACCTGTCTCGACTTCGACCTCACCAACCGCGCGATGCTGAGCGAAATGAACGACTGGGGCCTGCAGGTTTGATGCAGGAGCCAGCAGGTTTGATATGGGTTCAAACGGAGGTCCATTTGGCTCCCACAAAAAAGCAAGCCATTCACCGAACGGCGCGTCACTCTTTGATCCACAGACGCCACATCACCACCATGCGAGTTGACTCCCCTGGAGCGATGGCCTCATAGGCACCCTGATTCTCCAGTTCGGCGAATCCCTGCTTCGGAGCCAGGTAGATCTCCAGCGGTGTGTGCTCCGGCGCAACGCTCTTTGGGTGCATCCGACTCTTGGTGAGCACTAAATCGTCCAGCTGAAACGAGTTCCACGTGTATCCGCTGTCACTCACCGGGGGCGTGCAAAAAACCTTCTGTTGGTCCGGCTGGTGATCGTCAAAAACGATCGCAATCGCTTTGGAACGCTCAATCTTTTTGATCGCCGCGGACGGTTTGGAAAGCCGAATCTTAGAACCGGCGGGCAACCGCGTACGGCCATCCCAACGAACCCTCGTGTTCTCCCAAATGCCAACCCTTCGCAGCGCTTTGCCGCGGTTGTAAAGCACATACGTCATCTTGGCCGTTGGCTGGTGCTCCGCAGTATCGCTGAACTCGAAGTGTTTGGTGAGTTGGAGACCCGACTTCGGATCGACCTTGCTGCGCACAACGATCTTGGATTCATCGGCCTGCACGACGGAGTACGGGTCGGAATCGATGACGGTCGAGGGCGGCCACTTCCAATCACTTTGTGGAGCCACCCAAACGGTGCTGCCCCAGTGCCAATGATTCTCGTCGCGGCGGGTCTTCAAAATCTCGCGGCCGTCGAGGGTCATCGATGCGATGCGCCCGCCGACTTTTGGGTCGATCGATAACTTCACATTCCCCGACTTGATTGCCAGGTATCCCGCTTCCGACTTTCGCTTTCGCTTCTTTTCCTTTCCATCGGCCGACTCGGCCGGAGCCGCGAGCACGGCGAGGACTGATGCAACAAGCAGCACCCGATTCAGCATGGTGTCTCCAATCCAATGACATCTCGAAAAGCGAATCGTGAGACCGATCCCAGGTCTCATCCGACCCAATGGATGATGGTTACTGTTTCGACGCGATGAAAGCACTCTCGCGCCGAGCTTTTACAAGAATCGCGACGATTTCCGATCTTGGATTGATCGGCAACCTCCGCGCGAAAGCCGAACGGCCGATGCGCCCCAGGCCCCCCACCGGAAGACCCTGTGGTAACATCGGTAGATGTCCGCCGAGCCCGCCTCATCCACCCCCGTGCGATCACGGATCATCGCCGTCAGTATCCTGATGGCTTTCCTACTCTATCTGGATCGTGTCTGTCTCGGCGAGATCGTCAAGTCGGATGCGTTCCTCGCCGACTTTCCCGACGCGACCAAGACCGACATCGGCGAGGTGTTGGGGGCTTTCTTTCTGGCCTACGCCCTGTTTCAGGTCCCCGCCGGTTGGCTCAGCGATCGCTTCGGCGGTCGGCTCATGCTGTGCATCTACATCGCGACATGGTCGCTCTTGACGGGCTACTCCGGGATGGCGTCCAGTTTGGGCGGCTTGCTGCTCGCGAGGTTCGCATTCGGTGCCGCACAGTCGGGGGCCTATTCGACCAGCAGCGGCGTGATCCGCAATTGGTTCCACTACCGCGCCCGGGCGACGGCGAGTTCTTATGTGTCACTTGGCGGACGACTCGGCGGAACCCTGGCTCCGCTGCTAACGACCACGTTGATTCTGTGGTTCGGCGGATGGCGAGCCGTCTTGTTCGTCTATTGCGGAATCGGCTTGGCGGCGGCCGCAGCCTACTGGATCGTCGTTCGCGATAAGCCGGCGAACCACCCGCTGGTCGAGGATGCCGAGCGTCGCGCGATCGATAACGCCGGAGACTCCGCAGGAGTTCGCGACGAACCTCGGGCCCTCCGCGATGTCACCTCGCTGCTCGCGGCGATTCTTCGCAGCCGTGCGTTGTGGCTCAATTCGCTCGCTCAGTTCTGTTTAGTCTTCGGCTGGGTGTACCTGATCACTTGGCTGCCGACGTACCTCAAGGAGGAAAAGGGCGTCGACGATCTCACCGGCTCGGTGATGGTTTCGATCGTCCTTGGGATCGCGATCCCGGGACAACTGATCGGCGGGCAGCTGGGAAACTTCGCCGTGACCCGATTCGGACCGCGCTGGGGCAGGAGCCTTCCGCTCGCGGCGACCTGTCTCGTCGCGGGTAGCGCGTACGCGGGATGCGTGGTGGTCGATTCGGTTTGGTTGATCGTCGCCCTCTGCGCGATGGTGTCGCTGTCGACGGACATCGGAAACCCAACGATCTGGGCCTTCATGCAAGACATCGGCGGTCGCAATACCGCCTCGGTCTTCGGTTGGGGAAACATGTGGGGCAATCTCGGCGCGTCTGCCAGCACTGTCGCTGTTGCTCACCTCATGTCGATCGGCGGACAGACACTCGTTTTTCTAACGTGCGCGAGCATGTATCTGGTCGCTGCCCTGGCGGCACTCGGCATGAACGCCACCGAACCGGTGAGAAGATCATGCGACTGATACTCGACGCCCACCTCGATCTGAGTCTCAACGCGTTGGAGTGGAACCGGGATCTTCGCCGCTCCGTTCACCAGATCCGTGAATCGGAATCACAGTTGCCCGCGAGACTCAAAGGGCACGCTCATGGCACCGTCGCGTTTCCCGACATGCGCGATGCAGGGATCGGAATTTGCGTTGCGACCCAAATCGGTGGTTGCATGAAGCCTCGTTCGTTCGTCGCCAATTGGGAATCCCCTGCACAAGCCTGGGCGATGACGCAGGGCCAACTCGCGTGGTATCGAGAGATGCAACGCGAAGGAGAACTCGCGCCCATTCGGAATCAGCGTGAGTTGAAAGATCACCTCGCGCGGATCCATCGGGTTGGCGTCGCGGATGCCGGTATCGGTTTCGTACTCAGTCTCGAGGGGGCGGATTCCATCGTGACCCTGGACCATCTCGAGCGTGCCTGGGAAGAAGGACTCCGAGCGTTGGGACCCTCACACTATGGCGTCGGACGATATGCGATGGGACATGATGTCGACGGTGACCTCCCGGCACAAGGCGAACAGCTGATTCGCAAAATGAACGAACTCGGTTTGATCCTTGACTTGACGCATCTCAATGAACGCTGCTTCTGGCGATCATTGGAGCTTTTCGACGGTCCTGTTTGGGCGAGCCACCACATGTGCCGCGCGATCGTCGACGACCCGCGTCAATTGAACGACGCACAGATCCGAGCCGTCGCTGAACGTGGCGGCGTTGTCGGCGCCGCGTTTGATGTTTGGATGGTTGTGCCCGGCTATGTTCGCGGCCAATCCAGTCCGGCATCGATAGCGATCACACTGGAAAACATCGCCGATCACATCGATCATGTTTGCCAGCTCTTGGGGAATACCCGACACTCGGGCATCGGCAGTGATCTGGATGGCGGTTTCGGCACCGAGCAGTGCCCGACCGACATGGACACAATCGCCGATCTGCAGAAGCTGGAACAACTCCTGGCTCGGCGTGGATACACCGACCAGGATCTTGACGCCATCTTTCACGGGAATTTCCTACGCGTCCTCCACGCAGGACTCCCCGACTAAACAGGAACCGTCGCCGACTCGCTCAAACAGCGCATTGGATTCTCGATGCTTGTTCCTCGACACGTGTGAATTCAGGGTTTGGACCCGCGCGATCGAGTCTTCAAACGTCTCAACGCAGTTTGCTTTGCCAACCCGATCAAGCACGTCGAGTTGATCGAGCGTCTGCCGCACGCGTTCCGGCATGCTTTGCAGGATGACTGCCGCACCTTGCCCTTTTGCCCGCTCAATCATGTCGCCCAGCAAGAATGCACCGGACATGTCCACCATCGGCACGTTCTTCATCCTCACGATGACATAATCAAATCCCTCCAACTCGGCAACGATACCATTCAGCTGATCCGCCGATCCGAAGAAGAGCGGGCCTTGAAGCTGAACTTGGAGCACGCGGCGTTTCAGCTCCGGCGACAGCGACTCCAATTCCTCGCCAAACCATTGGTCGCCCAAGTCATCGAGTCCGACCACGCGCTGCGGATACAGATGCCCTAGGTCGTAGACGGCTCGAATGAATGCGATCGCGACGCCCACTCCCATCGCGACCAACAAGTCCACCGAGATCGTCAGTCCCAGAACCGCCCAAAAGCACAGTGCGTCGGGGCGGGGCATCCGGTGCAGTAGCGGAAGAACGCGGTGATCCAAAATGTCGAAACCAACCTTCAAGAGGATTCCCGCGAGACAGGCCATCGGAATGTGACGCGCGAGTGGCGCGAGCCCCAGCATCAACGCGAGCAGAACCAAACCATGCACGATCGAAGCGAGACCGGTTTTGGCGCCGCATTTGATATTCGCCACCGTACGCATGGTCGCCGTTGCCGTCGTGATGCCGCCTACCAATCCACATCCCAGGTTGGCGATCCCTTGCCCAAAGATCTCACGGTCGCTGTCGTGGCGATCGCCGGTCATGTGATCCGCGACCAGACAGGTCAACAGCGAATCGAAAACGCAAAGCCCCGCTAAAGCGCACGCCGCACCGATCATTTCATCAAACCGACCGGCGAAGAGCGCCGGTTTGGGGATAAAGATCGGTGGCAACCCCGTCGGCATCGCGCCGACGTATTCGATGTTGAAACGAAAGGCATACGCCAGCGTGGTTCCCACGACCAGTCCGACCAACGGCGCGGGAATCCATTTCGCGTGAGTGATCTTGGGCCACACGAGAATACTCGCGAACGTGGAAAGCGAGACGAGCAGTGCTCGGGGGTCCTCGTTCACGATGTCGAACGGAATCTGCTTGATCGCGTCCAGCACCGAGGATGGCGTGGCGAATCCGAGCATCGGTGGGATCTCCAGAAGAATGATGATCACTCCGATCCCACACATGAATCCGGACACCGCCGAGTAAGGGATGTAATGGATAAAGCGACCAACTCGGCACATCGACAATGCGATACAGATCAACCCGCTAAGGAACACCAGGCCGAATAGAAAGTCTAAGTCGGGTTTGCCGTTGGCTAGTCTTGTCGCCTCCAACATCGCGGCCAACTGAACGACTTTCGGTCCCGTCGGACCGCTGACGCCGAAGCGAGATCCGCCGAAGATTCCGACGGCGATGCCGCCAAGAATCGCCGCCCACATGCCCGCAGCGGGACCGATGCCCGACGCGACGCCGAAAGCAAGCGCAAGCGGCAACGCAACGATCGCTACCGTCGCGCCCGCCAGCACATCGCCGAACACATGGGTGTGCATCACACGAAGGTTCGGAATGGGATTGAAAACCGAAAGGAATTGCGGGACATCGTTGGATGCCTGATCGGCATCGAAGGTCCCCGGAACTGGGGTTGGTTCGGACATGACCGGAGTGCGGGATGGGTGCGAGCTTGCACGCAACGAATGGCGCCGCTCTCACACAGGTGCGCAGCGGCAACCTGGGCGGGCCAATTGAAACGCGAGAAGACATCAACCGCTCGTGGTCGCGCGGTCAATGAACGAAGAAGAGATCAGGCCGCCGAGATCGGCGGAGGGCGCGGTGCGGTCTGGTCAACAACACGATGGCGCTCCCAGCAAGAAACACATTGGTCCGAACCAGATCGTCGCGCAAATGGGGCTGGAACACAGGCGGCAGCGACCGCGAGACCGGACTCGCCGTCGAATTCGACCTCGAACTCTTCGGCGTCTTCGCCAGCCGAATCCGCCTGCTGGGCCAACGCAGGCGCATCAAACCATCCTTGCTTGGATGCATCGACAGCCAGCCCCAATAGGAAAAAGGCCAGTAGCGAAAACAGTAGATTGGATCGTGCTCGCATGCTGTCGATTTCGACTCGGACGGAGTCAGGGCAATCTTTGAGACCGCTTTCCTGCGACGCTACATCACTTGGCCGCGTCGACACGGGCACAGACGAGCCCGTCGCGGGGCGCGAATTCGCTGCCAGCGAAGTCACTTGCGGAATGAGGCCGGGTGCAGGAAGTTCAGGCCAAACGATCGCATCGTAAGGAAGCACCGAACGAAGGAACCAATGCTGTTGCGAATTCGGAGGTCAGCCTACAGCGTTTGACCGCCGTCCACGCTTAGAATTTGACCCGTGGTCATCGAGGTGCCGGTGGCGAAAAACAGCACGGCGTCGGCGATGTCGTCCGGCGAAGAGGCTTTGGGAATCGGGTACCCTGAAACCATCTCGTCCAAATCCCAGTCGGGATTTCCCTCGCGAATCCAGCGACTGTCGATCGGCCCGGGACAAACCGCGTTGACGCGAACCTTCGGCGCCAACACTCGTGCCAGCGACTTGGTCATCGTATTCAACCCGGCCTTGGTGGCGCAGTACGCGATCGACGATCCGCGGCCGGTCATCGCGGCGACGGAACTCACATTCACCACGCTGCCACCGTCACCGCTGAGCAGCATCTTGGCGGCCGCGCGAGTCACAAAGAACGCCCCCTTAAGGTTGACCGCGAGCATTCGGTCCCACATGGCTTCGCTGAGTCCTTCAAGATCCTCGTGTTCGACAAATG
>JBCBLJ010000415.1:0-7219 GCA_038520195.1 Planctomycetota bacterium | reverse complement strand
GCCGCGCGACTTGGCAAGCCTCGTTCGCAACCAAGAACTCTCGCCCGCCGGAATCCAGATACTCGAGTCATCGGCCACCTTCGGGACGGCCGTCGAACTGTTTGGCTCAACGCGAGCCAAAGCGTTGTGCGAAAAGATGGGCATCGGCACGGACGACGTTTACGGATTCAACCACCGGCAGGGTGACCAATGGGGCAAAGTCCTGGCGCAATGGGATGGAACGCAATTTCGATTGGTGCGCGTCGACGATGTTGGCAAGCTCGTCGCCAATGAGACCGAGGCCGCCAAGAAGATGCGACCGGTCGAAGCCGAATCTGCGGGGAAGGAGACTCCGTCTGCCAACTTGATGACCGCAAGTCGAGAAGAGGTGCTCGCGGCCTTGCCAAAGCTACGCGAGGACGCGGAATCGAATCCCGAAGACATCGACGCGCTTGCGCGGTACGCAATGGTTTTGTATCGGGTGGAGAACTACCCTGAGGCTTGGAAGCAACTGATCGCGGCACGAAAGTTGGACGCCAAACATGTCGGCGTCGCTCGTGGGGTCAACACGCTGATGGACGCCTTCACCAATCTCGGGGTCTTTACCGTCGGCGTGCCGAAAGAGACGGTCTCCGCATTGCTCGGCGAGCCAATGCAGCGTGTCCAACTCGGAGCCCAGCGCGAGCGTTGGGTTTACGCGCACTGGGGCGTCGATTTTCGCGATAGCCGCGTCCACGAAATCATCAACCTACTCGGCGCGACCGAAGCGTTGTTTCGCCCGAGTGAATCGATCAAGGTCGATCTGGACGGCAGGGGTTGGCGAACCCAATTACGTCGCAAGCAAAAGGGCCGAGTCACCGCGTTTCTGTTTTTGCCCGGCGAATCGATCAGCGAATTCTCCGAGCAGATTACGGTCGAACGCTATGTCGATGCATCCGCCATGGGCACAATCCAAGAGATCGCGGAGAAAACGATTGCCGATGAAACCACGGCCGTTGCGGGAACCAAACTGCAAGTTCTCTCGGTCGAGGATGGTTCGGCGTACCTCGCTGGCGAAGCGCCCTTGGCAAGCAGCGATTCGGGGCCAAGCAAAACCTATCGTTTGATCCGTCTGATTCGCGGCGAAAAGGATCTTCACCGTCTGCAATATCTGATCCGTGCCAACGATCCTCCCGACCAAGAGACCCAGCGCAAGTGGCTGGCTATCTTCAAGTCGGCCAAACTCATGCCAGTGAAAGTCGAGTAAGCACCGATGTCACCGGCTTGAAGCCAGAAATGCGATGGCATTGGTCCCGCGCACACATGTGGGCGAACAAGCGGACCGACTCACGATTTCGCTCACAATAGTGACGGCGCGTTTGCGGCGGCATCAATACAAGCGCGTCCGCTCTTTGTTTTCGCGGGGCACGGCTCCTTTCGCGTCGACGCCTCGGAATGTCCAGTGCACCCACCCGAGAAGTTGACACCGGTCCCCTCCTTCACCGAAGATAGAGTTTCCCGAGAAAGCGGGATCCCGAACGTCTCACCATTCGGGGAAATCGGAAGCAGGATCCTCAAGGGCAACGCAATGCGAAGCGGCGTCACCGGTCCAACCGAAGGTCCGTTTCCGCTTGTTGGGGTTTGCGTTTCTCTTGACCATGAGCATTCACTCCAAGTCGCTCGATCCCCTGTCACGTGGTGGTTACTACTACTGCGATGAGTATTCGTTAATCGAGTTTGCGGACCGATACGAACTCGACTTTTCTCCTTTCCCCTGGCGACGCCTCGCCGCGTATTCGTGTTTCATCGGGTGCATGTTTTGCTTGCTCTGTGTCGCCTCGCACATGGTGAACGCAGAGCCAATCCCTTACGGGCCGCTTGTGCTGGCGGTGATCCTCACGCCCGCTCCGTTCTACGTCCCGACCGTGCGTCGCCTGTCGCTACGTCGCCATCGACCTTTTCTTGGATGGACAAAGGGTGATGGAATCATCGAACTTCACCGTGGCAAACAAACGGTCAATGTGGATGATGTTCACTCGATTGTTGATGCAACATTCCACGACCACGATGGAGATGCGGTCTGTGAAATACAGATGTGCTTGCAGCCACGAGCGAATTCAAACGCCGTCTTGATTGCATGCGCACTTGGGGACGCCCGGCATGGATTGCGACGAGTTGCCATGGAATTGGCTGCCGCGATTTCAAGCCCTCACGTCACATTCGATAATCGCGGGCCGATGCAGGAATAAGAGCCCAGCCCATCCACGCCGCCATGAATCCTTTCGAACCCTCCAACTCGCATGCCGCTTCAAAGCAAGCCGTCGAACGCTCCTTCCATACGTACCTGCACGCGTTCCTTCTTTGTCTCGGTCTTTCGACGGTGGCACCGCTTTACTTTGCGACGTATCGCATGCTTACCTTCGGCACTCCATTGACCGATTCCGTTCCACGCCTCATCCCGCTTTTGGTTCCTTTTGCGTTGTGCTGCGGATTCTGCGGTCTGCTCATCTCACCCGCAACTCCGGGCACCATCTCGCGTCGGCTTTGCCATCGCAGGTGGTCGATTCCGCTGGTCATCAACAGCTGTCTGTTCTCGGTCTACTTTGCGGCCGTGGGGTACGGGTTGGTCGTTGGTCGTCTATCCATCGGGGGTTTCTCGGTGCCCTGGGCAACCGTTCTGCCCGGATTGATTGTCGGTGTCGCGACGTTCATGCACATTGGTTTGCGTCCCAAGGTCATTCATTCATCAGAATTCCCGACCCGAGTTGAGTGAAAGTCGCAACGAAGTTTGGGTCTCGCCGACGTTGGATTCGAGATGAGCGATGGCGTAAAACCTCTTTTTGATTCCGACACAACGGATCGTTACGCTGGGACGGAGATTCGCGTGATCGATCATGCCGCACCCTTGTTTCGTTGCGGACTCGCAGGCCGCTGGATTTTCCAACTCACACGAGGTGACTGATGACAAGACTGTATTCCCTGCTCGGTGTGTTGATCTGCGTGGGGCACCTCAGCGCGGCAGACCCGATCGTGGTTGCCAAGTCGACATCCATCGGGGGCACCTTGGAGTACACGTGGAAGATTCGATCGACGGTCGAAGAATCAACGGTCTTTTCCATACTCGAGATCGACCGGTTGAAAGCGAACGACAACCTCACCGAGGCGCGCGAGTCGTTTTCATATTCCGAAAAGCGTCGCGTGGAGGAACAATCCCTGACGCTGACGGTCGTTCCGGCATCCGAAAAGACGGAAAGGTCGGTCCGCTTTAAGGGTGCCGCGATCGATGGCCGACACACGATTCCGGACTCGGCCGAAGTGACGGTTTCATCTTCCAAGCGGACTCTCGCCAAACGCGCGAACCACGTGATCGACATCGTGATCTCCGACAACGGACGTGAACTGCTGCGCTATGTGATCGCGCTGCGCAACTCGACGGTTGCAAGTCATCCCAACTTGGAGGGCGAGGTCCGTGAATTGCGGTTGCTCGCGGGTAAACTGCCCGTCGGATTCACTTCGGTGCACACCGTTAAAGATCCAATGGGTCAGTTCCGCCGGTTCCGGTTGGATCAGTAGCCGTCCAGAGTCGTTCGTCGCTCGATCCGCTGCCGAACGTTTCCTCCATGACAGGTCGTCCTGATGCACTTTGTGGCTCAAGTTACTGTCTCATTCGCGGCTTGTTTGTTGGCCGTCACCACGTTCTGGCTGCTTGCGTCTGCGTTGCTTTCCAAACCGAGCTCGGACGGCCATTTGAAGCCACGACTGTCCCGGAAAGCGTTCGGTTGGATGATCATTTTGGTTGTTTTGTTGGTCCCAACGATGGGCGCCTTCTGGAAACAAAAGCAACGTGAGCAGATCGACGCCTTTCTCGTGAGTTCGATCGTCGGGCTCTTCCTCTGGGTAAGGAAACCCGCAGACCTCATCGGAAATCAGGAGTCGGACCCAGCCTGAAAGAGTTTTCGCGGCCGTCCCTTGGCGCCTCGCGATGAACCCCGGCAGGCACACATCAGGCCGTTGGCACACCAGTTGCTGTTTAATTTGTTTCGCCCAAACGCAGTTCACTCGAACGAAAGGAATCTCCCCATGCTCGCGAACGTACTGACTCTTGCCTTGCTGGTGGCGCTAGCCGATGACCCCGATCAACGGGAAAGAACTACCGCGCCGGCGGAAGGTTTTACAACACTCACCGTCAACGACATGATCTTCACCGCGCGGACGGTGAGGTTCCGCGCGGAAAACGGATCGCGGACGTGCGTTCTTGAAGGCAAAGCGAAGGTTCGATTTGGCGACATCTCGATCACGGCGGACTCCATCCAATGCAACGGCAAGGGGGAACTTGAAGTGTTGAGCTGCGTCGGAAACTGCACTTGGAGACAGGACGATGGTAGCGGTGAAGTCTTCCGTGCCGACCAGCTGGAAGTGCAGCAGGACGGCCTGCGACTGAGTGGCAACGCGTCACTTCGATATGGTTCGAGCGAGCACGCCACGGTCGTGACGTGTGACTCCATCGTCCTCCGACACGGTAATGACGGCTACGAGTTCGTCGGGAACGTGCGGCTTCGGCGCTCGAAATAGCACACCGCCTGTGCGGACGAATCATGAACTCAATCCGACTGCTCGCCCTTGATCTCGAAGCGACGCTGATTGATGACGCGATGACCGCTCGGCCGCGGCCGGGCTTAAACGCGTTCCTTTCGTTCTGCAACGAACGCTTCGAGCGTCTCGCACTCCTGACGACCGTCGACGAGCCGACGGCTCGGGCGGTTCTGGATGAACTCGCCGAGCATCGCGAGATTCCCGGTGTGGTCGCCGACAGGATCGAGTACATCGAATGGGAGGGGCAATACAAGGACCTGCGGAACGCGAACAATGTGGCCTTAGACGAAACGCTATTGGTTGACGACGATCAAGGTTGGATCCACCCCGAGCAGTTTGACCGATGGGTTCCCATCGCACCCTGGCGCGGAGGAATGGATACTGAATTGGAACGCGTGCAGTCCGAACTGGCGTCGAGGCTGTCGGGCGACGGTTGAAGTCGCAGTTGATCGAAGATCCCACACCGTTTGGTGGCGCAATCGATGTCGCCCTCCCCGCGTTTCGATCACGTTTGCGTGATCCAAACCCGACCCTCCCATCCGGGAAGATGAAGCTTTGAAGCTCGCAAGCAAGCGTCTCTCAAGCCGCGCTAATGCGTTTTCGCCGCACTACTCTCACCGACTCACGCCACGTTGAATTCGAGCGACACTGATGCCAAGAAAGTTCTTTCCCCGATTAAGCCGATTCTCGCTTCGCACCGCGTTAATCCTGATCTTTGTCGCGGCGGCGTACTTTTCGTACGTGCTTCATCTTGAAGCATCTCGGCGACAGTTGATCGAAGAGATCGAAGCGGCCGGTGGATCGGTGGTTTACGATCAGTCTGTTCGCTGGACGCTGTTCCACAGCCAACGCGTTGCGTTCGTGCAAATTCCGTGGGACACACCGGTGGAACTCTACGAGGAACGCCTCCACGAGTTTCCGCACCTTGCAGGTTGTGAATTCACTGCCTCGGCGACACTCGACGGGGAATAGTGCAGGACCGCTATCCGGTATCATGATCGGCGTGCGACACTGGCTGGCCGGCAGCCCATTCATGGTACAACATCGGCGTGTGGGCGCTAGAATCATCGCGAGTCAGGTTGATCGCGTTGGGCGCGGCCGTTGGATGTCCGAGTGGATCCAGGTGTCAGAATGGAATCGTCGCTGACTCTTCAGAGCTCTTTTGTCATCCTTCCGCTTTTGTTGGTCGCGGTCGCGTGGTGGCTCTGTCGATCCACTCGTTTTCTCGTTGGCGCCGTTTCGTTCCTGTTGGCGTCGGCGTTGCTTGCTTTATCGGGAGTGCTCTCCGACTTCGAGGCATTGCCGCCACGTCTTCTGCTCTTGCTTTTGCCGCTGACGGTCATCGTCTCGGTTTCCGCGTTTCGAACCGTGGGCGATCGCTTCATGGAGATGTCATGGGCATGGATCGTTGGATTCCAAGCCTTTCGATTTCCGCTCGAGTTGATGATTCGTCAGGCGGTCGAAGAAGGGGTGGCTCCGCCGCAATTCACGTGGACCGGTTTGAACTGGGACATTCTCTCCGGGATCCTCTCGCTGCTGCTGTTGCCATTTGCGGCGCGAGCTCCGAAATGGTTGCTGTGGGCTTGGAATGTCATCGGGCTTGCGTTGTTGCTGAACATTGTCGTCGTCGCGATCATCAGTGTTCCGGGGCCACTTCAGAGGATTCAGCCTGACAACACCTGGGTTGCCTACTTCCCGTTTGTGTGGTTACCAGCGATCTGTGTCATGGCAGCACTCATGGGGCATCTGGTCGCGTTCCGCAAGCTCCGAAGAGCCGATTTGCGACGATGATGCCGTCGCAAAATGCCCTTAGCGCTCTCGTGATTGCTTCGTTTGTCTCTTCATCGTTCCGTGCGTTCCGGCGACCGCTTCGGACAGGCTGGCTCGGTGTCTCTCTCTTTCGATTTCACAACAGATAGATAGCGTCCATGGACACCAATCCATATTCCCCATCGAAGACGACGAACCTGACAGATTCTCTTTCGAAACACGCTTCGGGATCGTCACGGATCGGAAACGGACCCGCGGTCCTCATATGTTTGGGAGGTCTTTGCGGGATCTTGATTGCTCTCCCGCTGATGCGACAACAAAATCCGATCGGGCTTTCGATAGCCGTTGCGGGCTGGGTGATTGGTGGGCTCGTCTTTCGTCGAATCTCCGCAGCGTGGCCGAGCGATCCATCCGTTCGGCGTTGGCAGTTTGCGGTTTCCGTTGTGGCGGTGACGCTTCCTCCATGTTTCATGCTCGGCCTTTTGGGAGTGCAATACCCTCATCTCATCGTCTTGTCGGAGGTCCTTGGTCTCTCGGTGGTCCTCGGCGTGTTTGCGAGTGGGACACGACGCTTTCGGCCAGAGTCGGACGTCATCGAAGACGTGGGTGAAGGTGAGAAAAATGCGAGCGTTCCGTGAAGCCGTGAATGGTTGGTGCGTTCGCCTTGAATTGGCTGTGTCGCGTGCGTCGCTGTAGAATGGAGAGCATCCCGGTCATCTGCGCCGGTCGCCCATTGCAACTGCTCGTCGACTCCATCAACGACCCAAAGCATGCCCTCCGTCGCAAAGTATCTCATCACATGTATCTTCGCGATTAACGTCTGTTTCTTCGCGTACCTGTGCAGCCAGTTCTTTGCTTCGAAGGACTATGGCAATGGTCTGCACTCGATCTACGTGGC
>JBCBLJ010000364.1:0-7942 GCA_038520195.1 Planctomycetota bacterium | reverse complement strand
GTAGAGGTGTCCCGTGGTTCATCTCTAGCGATTCGTCCTGTGATTACGTACTGGCGGGGAATCGTCCCTTGTCTCTCTTCCGTCATTGCGATGACCTGTTTGGTTTCCATGCGGTCGAACACTTTTTGAGCGCCTCTTTTGGTGACGTTCAGGGTCTCCGCGAGTCGCTTCGCCGAGACTCGGAATCGTCCCTTTCCGTTGGCGTGTCGATAGAACACGAACATGGCTCTTTGCTCTGTTGGGTCGAGTGTTGGCAGCACCACATCGACCAGATGGTTGAGTTGTTCGAAACGCTTGTGCGACTTCCTTTTCGGCGCTTCCATATGCATCAAACGACCTGGACGAATGGGTTGTCATCGAAGTCGGAGCATCGCTCAGGCTCACCACTTGGCCGGTACGCTTCGTCAGCAAACGGGTCTGCTGCCTCTCGCTTCGTGAATGTGAGTTGTGGTTTGTTGAAGTACAGATCGAAGTTTCGTGCTTGGGCGTTGCGGTTTTTGACGCACTTGAGCCGCACCTCACGAATTGTCTGGCCCTCATCTTCCTCAACGTCTTCAAGCAGGTATGCCGAGACCGCGCCGTACTCAATGTTGCTGGAGTCCCTGAACGCCGCCTGGTCCGACTTGCCGTAGCCGGTTCGGTTCAGTGCCGCGATGCAGATGACCGACCAGCCCTGTTCACAGAATCGTATGACCGACTTCATGGTGTCGGCGACGCGTTGCTGCGTGTCCCTTTCTGGATTGCCGAACAACTGCAAATAGTCGAGAACCAACAACCCAGGCTCGCGAGTCAAAACCATCGATTCGAGCGTCGGCAGATCCGCAACCAGGTCACCAAAGAAAGCGGTGCGTTCCAAAATCGGAGCCATCTCATTGGCCGCTTCGATCAGCTTGGACCGTTGCGATGTGTTGAGGTTGCAGAATCGAATCTTGTCGTATGACACTCCGACCATCGACGCAAGCTTTCGCTGGATCAGAACCGTCGGCGACATTTCGAGCGAAGCCACGACTGCGCTCAGGTCAGGCTCATTGGCGAGTGCATCAAACGTCGCTTGCATCGCAAATGCTGTCTTTCCGCACGCCGGTGGAGCCCCGAGAATGACCGAAATACCGGGCCCGATTTCGAATCCCTCCAGTGCGATACCGCAGTTGAATAACCGCTCAGGTTCGTCGCGTTCGAATCGATCCAGAATGCCGTGAAGGACATCGGTGCCACGCTTGGCCGCCGTCGTTGACACGCTGCGGGTCGCAATCAAACGCATGTTCTCTTGCGAGTGAGTTGCCAGCGTTGCCGCGGGGCTCTCTTGTTCGTATGCCGCTTGAAGTCCTTCGGTGTGTGACTGAATCAATCGCCGATAATTGGCACACTCGCGAACGATTGCCGCGTACTCCGGAGCGTGGATCGCGTTTGGTACGGCACCCGATATTCGAGCGAGATAGCTCGCGCCACCAACTTTCGCAAACTCATTCGACGCCTTGAGCCGCGCGACTAAAAGAGTCACATCGATGCGCTCACCGTCGGTCCACATCGCCCACAGGTGGCCGAACAAGATTCGGTTCGCATCATCGTAAAAGTCATCGGCCTTGAGACCGCCGAGTTGCCCGCTGACTTGTGGGTGAAGAAGCATTGAACCGACAACGCCCATCTCGGCTTCTACGTCATACGGTGGCGGTTGCTGGAGAATCTCCGCGGCTGAGGCTCTGCGTTTGCGTCTAGAGCCACTCACGATGACGCCTCCTTCCCCTTCCACGTAGTTGCGACCAATCCAATCGCCTCGAACGCCTTTGCGAATCGCTCGACCCGCTTGCCGCAGTAAAGAAACGCCTGACCTTGCAACGGTGTGTTTTTCTCTTCCCCATCCGCTCCAAGAAACTTGATGCGGCCAGACGGAAAGCAGACAGCCGAGGCAATCTTCGAAAGCGACTGAAACCAAGCGGTGTCGGTCGCGTTGTTCACAAGCACAACAGCCTGGGTGACGTCACCCGCAATGAAATGGTCAAGCAGCTTCTCCGCGAATCGCGAGCACAGATCCTTTGAGTAAGGCGGGTTGAGCCAGACGCGGCCCGCCCAGTCTTGAGCGAGTCCGTCATCGTCAACCGTGTAGCACTTCTCAGCGTCGATGTACTCTTGGGGAGTCGCCGCTGTCGCCGGGTCCAAGTCGATTCCACCCATGACGCCGCGGGCAATCAGGACGTATTGAGCCGGCGTGTACCATTCGTTTTGACCGCTGTTGTTGGTGACGTGCGGCTTCTTTTGGACAACTTCATCGCGGGCCTCTGCGAAGATGGCTGCGGTTGGTTTGGTGTCGCGTTCTTCGGCGATTTCAACGGCGCGATCGACCACCTCCGATTGCAGTTCCTCGGGGGCTTTGGCGACCTCAACAGCCTGCCGAGCATTCGCAATTTGTTCAGCATGCTGAACGTTTTCAACCGCATCGGCGGATTCAATCAGGTTGTGTGCGTAAGTGCGCTTGAACCCAAATCGATCTTCCACGTACGCGGCAAACGATCGATGGGTAGTTCGGTAGAACTTGTTATCCCGAATCTCTTTTAGTGCCGCGCCGACCTTGATGAATGTCTTCAATCCACGGTCAACGATGCCTTCGAGTTGCTTGAATCGTTCGGTCTCGAGTCGGCTCAATGCGTGAATGCTCATCGACTCGCCCTCCGAACCCGCTCCCGCGCCGCTTCCCACTCGTCCGCCGCCGTCGTGCCTCGCTCGCTCGCCAGCTGAATCGCCAACGCGATCGCCGCGAATTGCTCCGCGTGAGTGCCGGGCTGGTCAGGTCGCCGAATCGGCCCCGCTACCGGTCTGATTTGGGTTGCCGTGGCCGTTGCTGTCGGTAACATGAGGTTGCTTCTCCGTTGTCGTTGGAAAGCTTTTGGTCGGTCCCGGTTTTGCGGGCCGGGGCCGACCGCTTCAGAACCATTCCTTCGATGATGATGCGGTCGCGGCTTTTCGCTTGGGCTTCTGCTTTGGTTCGTATGCCGCATCGATCTTTTCTTTCAGGAAACGCTCAACGTTTTCCTGGGGGACGAGCCACTTTTGACGGGCACCGCTGCCGCGCCCCATCGGCACGCCCTCGATCTGTCCAGATTTCACCCGCTGCCGTGTCGTCTCGCGGTTCTCTCGCAAGATGTCGGCGACCTCGTCGATGGTGAGAAGTTCAAGCTTCATCAAAAAAACCCTTCGTGCTGTGCGGTTCGTTACCGTTGACAGACGAAGGGTAAGGGCGATTTTTGATCGATCGAGAAGCTAAAAGGGCTGATGTCCGACGTTGGCCGACAGTGTCCGACGATGTCCGACCCTTCTGTCTTAATCCGGAAGTGAAGTCATCGTTTTTTTATGTTGCTCCGCCCATTTCTGAACCGCGATGAGAGTGCACGGGGAAGGCGGGAAGCCATCTTCGGATCGCCATCGGCCGATCGTTCGCACGGAAGTGTCAAAGCACTTCGCCCAGGTGCGATCCTGGTACTGTTTCCCCGTTGCGTCGACAATGCTTGAGGCCACTGGCGGGAGGTGATTGATAAACGCGCCACCTTCCTGGTTTGCCATCCCTTTCAGGAGCGTGTAATCCAGGTTGTCGGAAATCGAATCAACCAATGATTCAAGGACAAACTCGGCTTGTTGGTCATCCCCGGCCCCAACGCGTTGCGAGAACTCAGCAAGCTCGCCTAGTGGGAGCACCGCATCCAGGTCCACGCTAAAGCACCAATCACTTCCATGCCTGACAGCTTCGGAAAACCCAAGCAATACCTCTTGAGCAACGTCCATGGCATATTCGTGGGCGCATGTTTTGTCGATCGGAATCGCTGCAGGGTGTGGAAGGTTGGCGGCCTGCACTGCCGCGGAAAGCTCGGGAAGTCGGCTTTGGATTCCACGTTTCAGGTCACGGCGCGAAACAACAACCTTTGTGAGCATGCCGAGCTGCTCCGTGGCACACCGGGGCAATGGGCCAAGGCCAAGAGTCGCCGCGTCTTTCTTGTGAAGTTGCACCGCAAGCCACGCGTTGCCTCGAATCCATGGCAGCAGTTCAAAGATTTGCACCGCGGATTTCGTCACCTCCATCATGATTCCACCTCCGGCTTGCCAGCGAGGAACCACTTGCGAACGGTCTGGCAAACCTTCTTGACGCGCTTTCGCGCGACGCCCCGGTCTTTGCCAATCTCGCGGTACAGCTCCGCCATTGAACCGTCTGAGTGCCCCATGACGCAGTTGATAGCGGGCTGGTCCGTCCCTCCGTGTTTCTCGAGCATGTGCCGCAGGACGTAATGCCCCACACCCTTGCGATAGCACCCCGCCGCCTCGGCCGCTTTCTTGAATGCCTGTTGAATTGGGCTCGAGTTGTCGCCGTCGACATACCACGGCCGCCGGTGACTGGTCAGGAACGCCAAAGCATCCCACTCGGGTTTCCTTGATGGTGGGCGGGCTTCGATCGCGTCCCTAATTGCATCGAGCGTTTCGGGCCAAAGCCATGCCGCACGACCAACGGCGGTTTTCTCGCGGAGCCCCGAGAGCCACGCCCCATCGAAATCGATTTCGGCAATCTGGAGTCGCCCACAATCCGCAGGACCGAAACCAGCATTCAGCCCGAGATAAATCATTGCCTTGAGCTGGGCGGGCGACGCCGCAATCAGTTGGTGAACTTCGGTTGCAGTGAATTCTCGAACAGTGGCATTCCCTTGTCGGTGGAGTCGCTGACGCTTCTTGCTTACTCGCTTGAAATTGGGCCCGGTGTTGATTCGCCGGTCGATCGCGTCAACGTCATAGGCAAACTTGAAGACTGTCGACACATCACGGATGCGATTGTTGATTGACGTCGGTCCCCAAGTGTCGGGGAACTGCGAACGCATCAACGTGAAGTCGTCGGGGCCGATCGTCTCCAGTCGCCGCGGCTTGCCGAAGAACTCGACCAACGCAGCGCACACTCGGTGATAGTCGTTGAATGTTCGCTGCGACAGCTCACCGGCTTCGCATTGCTTCTCTTTGGAGTTGAGGAACGAGTTGACCAACGTCCCAACGGTTGGAGTCGCTGATTGCGTCTCTCGATTGATGCCAGCGAGGATGCCGTCAATCTCCGCACGGTACCGACGCAATGCTTCGTCAGGGTCATCCCACGCGCCAAAGAAATACTTCTTGCCGCGAACTGTCTTGGCCCACTGTCCGCTCGCGTGAGCGTAAAGCGGAAAGTCCTTGTGAGGCTTGCTCGGCTTCTTGGTGCCAGCTTTGACGGTCATCGGCGAACCTCTTGAATGAAGGTCGCCTCGGTACCCCTGGGTACCCTTGCCAATTGCCGACAGAACGACAGACCGATATGCTGCAAGAGCATCGCCCGAACCTCATCCTTCGAGTGGTGTGCAGCTTTGCCGGTCCCACAACCGGCGAAGCTCTTTCACGTTACCCGAAACGGGTGCCCAAGGGTACCGAGCGAGGGTACCGGCCAAAGAAAACGACTCGCGCCCATAGCTCAGCTGGATAGAGCATCGGACTTCTAATCCGACGGTCGGAGGTTCGAATCCTCCTGGGCGTGCTTGGTTGGTCTTCGGAAACAAGCGTTCTAGGCCGGCCCGCTATTCAGACTGCCCACCAATAAATCCACCACTTTCGTTCCGGACCTTCGAAACAAGGTCGCTTCTTTCTCGATGATCAGGCCGATGCAAAGGATGTTGCGCTCGATTCCTATTCTTGTTGCGGTGATCCGAAGCTAATCCGGGACACAATGTCGTTCTTGAATTGAATGACGAAACCGCGACTCACTTGATCGCCGGGATTGGGGTTCCTGTTCAGGTAGATCCAGTTTCGACCTCCATCGCTCCTAGTTTTGGGATCACCCAGACGCTCGTGGACCGCATCCTTCGAAATGCCGACTTGGACAAGCTCTCTGACCTCTGAATCCGTTAGGCGTGGGTAGTTTCGTGTCGTGTTCCAGATCGTCAGTTCCTTGATTCCATAAAACAGCAGCGACGCCAAGAGTATGGCGGCAAGTGACAACAGCAGTCGAAGTAGAGGGCGACTTTTCATGTCTCAGCGAACGGAATGGTTCAGGGCCGCGCGAACGACCCACGACTTTCAAAACGACAACTCGCGGCGTACGTTGCAACCGCCGCTTAGTTAGTGGCTGTCCATTTTGGGAAGCGGGCCCATCGCCCTTGGATCAGTACGCATTTCGGCCAATGAAGCACTGTGGGCTCGGCATACACCTTCGTCATCGTATCAAAGTCCGCGTCGGTCACGCATTCCATCACAGCGCCCACGCGCAGAAGGACAATGGTGCCAGCCACACACCCCGTGAGCCCATGCTCAACGAGCGTCGCGGATAGCGTTAACTTGCCAATGGCTGAGGAGTCGATTCTTCAGTGCCGTGCCTCGCTATGAGGAAATCTGCTGGCGACATGGCATACAAGTAATCGGTCGAGTGGTCTGCAGCGCGCGGCGATTGAGAGAGTTTGACTGCTCCCTCCTTCGTGGCCTTCGTGTTCTCGGTGGTTGAACCTCGCCACTGAATCCGCTCTACCAGCGTCGCGCGATCGCAAAGTTCATACATCACGACAAGAAGGCACGGAGAATTCAAACGATCCGCACGCCACGAGAACAATGCTCCGTTGCGGAATTTCGCGTTTTTCTGGAATCAAGCCGGTTGAACAGTGAGCTCTTTGGGAGCTGCAGCGTAAGCTTATGCCGTGACGTAGCTTCGTTCGCCCGCGGGTTCGCGGCCGGCTTCGGTGACGCGGATGATCTCGTCGCTGGAGAAGCCTCGGGCTACCAAGTCCTGCTTTAGCTCCACGTCCGCTCGGCGACACATCACCCGCGCGACCGCATCGCTCAGGGCGGCGACCGTCAGCCAGACGAAAGTGCCTCCGACCGCGAGGATCGGAATCGTGATCGGGTTATTCAGTAAAGACCAGTCAAAGTCTGCGAGCGGCATGAGCTGACTCCGTGTTTCAAGGGCTGGAACGGGCTAAGTACCACGGCGTGATCACGAGGGTGACGGCCGCTCAAGCACCTGTTTCGGGCGTGAAGATCGATTCTTGGCGATCGATTGTGAAATCGCAAGAAAAAACTGCGGGTCGATTCTCACGTTCAATCCCGCAGGAATCGCACCCGTAGCTGTTGCAGCCGCCAACTGCCCGCTGATTCGACGCCGAAATGGGGCCCGGCGTCGAGCCGGACCGCCTCACCCGCTTTCACCACGCCGAGATCGCTGAGTTTTCCGCTTTGATCTTTCGCGTCATTGTCGGCGTCGACACAGTAGATGGCGAGCGGAGCTCGGTCACCGATTCGATAGAATCCGCCGCAGTTTCCTCGCGGCCCCGCCTCCACGGCCAGCGACTCGACGATGACATCGCGGCTGAACTCGATCGTGATCGCTTCAGGTCCATCGACTGTGCTCTGTCCCCCGACGTTTTTAGAGTCTCCTTCCTCGGCAGTTCCACTGACAATCCCCAGCCCACCGGAGCTCACCTCGAAAACGGCGTCGTGCCCAACGGCGGTGAGGGTCGCCGTCAGCCTGGGCCCACCCAAGTCGCTTTGAAAGCTGACTGTGCGCTTACCCGCAGCCGCCGCGCGAGTTTCCTCACCGGTAAGATCAATTTCCCAGCGTCGGTTGGAAGCGAATTCGGCGATTCGATGGCCGCCCGAGTTCCGATGAAGTTCCGCGTGGTCCGAAAGGTGTTTCAAAAGTGGCTGGAGTGAATCGTCGCCGATTCGGTTTATCGCTTCTCGGGCGTCCTCGGCAAGGTTGTAGAGCTCCGTCGGGTGAGCGTCTCCGTGCCGCAACAGCCGAGCGTCGAAGAAGGCTTTCCATTGACCCGGAAACGCCTGGCCATCGATCGTCGGCGAATCGACTCGTACCGCGGCGACGGCGGGATCTGATTTCGATTCCTTGTGATCGTGAACGAAAAGCGGAGGTCGGCTCGGCATCGGTTGACCGCGTAGCGCCGGG
>JBCBLJ010000546.1:0-5811 GCA_038520195.1 Planctomycetota bacterium | reverse complement strand
GCAAAATCGTGGCATTGAGATCGTTCAAGTGAACCGGGTTCTCGACGATGTTGTAGCTAAAGTCATCCGTTTCACCGTAGGTCAGTCCGCCTCGAATGCCCCCGCCGGCCATCCACATGCAAAAATTTCTTGGGTGATGGTCGCGCCCATAGTTTTCTTTGGTGAGCGTCCCCTGTGAGTAAACGGTTCGTCCGAACTCGCCCCCGAAGACCACCAGCGTGTCCTCCAGCATGCCGCGTTGTTTGAGGTCCTTGATCAAGGCCGCGGTTGGTTGATCGACATCGTCGCACTGGTCTTTGATTAACTTTGGCAACTGGCCGTGTTGGTCCCAACCGCGATGTAAGATCTGGACACAGCGAACACCACGTTCGATCAATCGTCGTGCGAGAATGGCGCTCGAGGCGTACGTGCCCTTGTTCTCCACGTTCGGGCCGTACATCTCTAACGTTTCCCGCGTTTCACCCGAAAGGTCCGTCAACTCGGGAACGCTTCGTTGCATTCGAAATGCCATTTCGTATTGCGAGATTCTTGCATTCGTCTCAGGATCCCCAAAACGCTCGAACGTCCGTTGATTGAGCTCGGAAAGAGCATCCAACATGAGGCGGCGATCGCCTCGGTCGACGCCCGGAGGGTTTTGAATATAAAGCACCGGGTCGCCGCTGCCGCGAAGTGCCACCCCGTCGAATCGTGTCGGAAGAAAACCGCTGCTCCACATCCGAGTGAACAGTGCCTGCGCTTGACTGTCTTTCGGAAACGTTGGAGTAAAAACAACGAAGGCTGGCAGATCGTTGTTTTCGCTGCCGAGCCCGTAGCTGAGCCATGAACCCAAGCTTGGCTTTCCGGGAACCTCACTCCCGGTCATCACGAACGTGCAAGCTGGATCATGGTTGATCGCGTCGGTGTGTACCGTCTTGATCATCGCCAGGTCGTCCGCGATGGTTTGCATGTGCGGCACCAACTCGCTCATCAGCATGCCGCTTTCGCCGCAGCGATGAAACTTGAATTTCGATGGTGCCACGGGGAACCGTGCCTGGCCGCTCGTCATCGTCGTGATGCGTTGGTCGTTGCGAACCGAATCGGGCAATTCTTTGTCGAAGTAGTCCTGCAAGCCTGGTTTGTGATCGAACAAATCCAACTGCGACGGCGCCCCGTTCATGTGCAGGTAAATCAGTCGCTTGGCCGTCGGGGCAAAGTGAGGTAATCCCGTCAGCGGTGGATGCATCGCATCTGCGGCACCGACCGAACGGGAATCGACGCCCGCCAAGGCGAGTCCACCAAGGCTGAGCCCCGCGCCGGTAAAGAACTGGCGTCGGTTGAGCCCGCTTTGATATTCAAGGAACGGATTCATTGCTTCACTCAATTCTTGGTAACGGTTTCATCGAGATTGAGAACGAGGTTGGCCAACATCGTGTACGCGGCCCACTGAGACACATCAAGCGAATCGTCGGGTGCGCTGGCGCCGTAGGAGACCAACTCCTTGGCCGCAGCCGCGTCACCCGCATAACGTTCCATCAACCGGCGAAGCGCGTCTCCCGCGATGGTCCGTTCCGCGTCAGTCGGAGGCCGGCATGTCACGCATCGCCAGATCCACTCGATGCGTGAATCCACCGAGTCACCACCCTCACGGATCATCCGCACCGCCAAATGCCGCGCCGCCTCGACGTGTTGCACATCGTTCATCAGTTGCAACGCCTGCATGGGAGTATTGGTCCGCCCGCGAACCGAACAGCTTTGTTCGCGGTTGGGGGCGTCAAACGATGCCATAAAAGGCGGAGGTGCCGTGCGTTTTAGAAAGGTATAAAGGCTGCGTCGATACAACGACTCACCGGAGTCTTGCTTGTAGTAACGGGTGTTGCTGTTCCCAAAACCGACGGGTTCCCAGATGTCCGGTGGTTGGTACGGCTTGACCGCCTTGCCGCCCACTTTGGTGACGAGCAGGCCGCTGACGAAGAGCGCCTGGTCGCGCAAGACTTCGGCGTCCAGACGCAATCGCGGCGCGTGTGACAGCAGCCGGTTGGCTGGATCGTGCTCCAGTTTGGCCGCGGTCACGGCCGAACTCTGCCGATACGTTTCGCTGGTGACGATCTGCTTCACAAGCCGCTTGACATTCCAATCATTCTCCATGAACTCCACCGCCAACCAATCCAGTAGTTCGGGGTGTGAGGGCGGCTCACCTTGAGAACCGAAATCGCCGCTGGTGCGGACCAAACCCGTTCCAAAGAACTGCTGCCAAAATCGATTCACCGCGACACGTGCCGTGAGCGGATGGGACCGGTCGACGAGCCAATTCGCGAGGTCGAGTCGGTTGTAGAGCTGCCCATCGGTTCGGTCGGGCAAGGGTGGGAGAAACGACGGGACGTCCCGCGAAACTCGCTCCCCCGGCTTGTCGTAGGCGCCGCGGATCATCACAAAGCTGTCGCGCGGCTTCGGAAGATCAGCCATGACAAAGGTGATCGGTGCGGACGCGTCGATTTTCCCTTTTTGCGACAGTACCTTCTGCCGTCGCGCGTTGACATCGGCCAACAGAGGCTGGGCGCCGACATGAATCTTCTCCAGCCAATGGTCAAAGATGCGTCGGTTTTCTTCCTCGGACCACTTGTCGTATTGTTTTTCGCGAACCAGTTGTCGCAGTCCCTCGGGCAACTCATTGTTGCGTTTGCCCGATTTTGCTTTGCGCCACGCGAGCCACGACCAGTCTCCGTCGTTGACCTTATCCACTGTCGAACGCTCCGCGAGCCGGTCCCATGTGACGGTTCCCGCGAACTGCGTGAACGCGTAACCGGTCACTTTCGCACCCGGCGCGAGTCCCATCTTTTTGGCATCCACAGCCAACTCGATCCATTCACCGGTCGCCGGTAAATCGCCCATGAGAACTTTCTGCGAGGTTCCCGCTTTGCCGAACGGGATCAACGCTTCCTCGCCCCACACCGCACGGTGACTCCAAGCGTTGGTGTGGAATTGAAGCATGATTGTCTTGGGCGGATTCTCAGGGTCGAGCAAGCAACGGACGGTGATCTTGGATGTCTTGTGGACCGTTAGCGGTTTCGCTCCCGAGTTGTAGAAAGCTTGGGAAAGACCGTCGGCTGTTCGCTCGAGCGACCATTCTCCACTGAAAACGTCACCCTGTTCGGTGTTGACCAAGTCAACCGGCTCTCCGGAGACTTCGACTTTGGCGCCGACGGGGAACGCGTCTTCGAACCATATCGACTCGCTTTCCTCGGGCATCGGAGGTGGATCGAGCGTCGACGGATCGGTGTATTCAAAGCTCGCTAGCGCGGCTTTGGTTTCGTCTTCAAGCGATTGCAGTCGACGGTCAAGCGCCGCGATCGTCTTTTTGTCCGCATCGCTATAGAGCTTGAGGATGGGCGGCGTATCAATCTTGTTTCCGTCCATCGCGGGATCGGCAGCGCTGTGGAAAAACGCATACAGCGAGTAGTACTCTTTGGTCGACAGTGGATCAAACTTATGGTCGTGGCAAACAGCGCATCCGGCCGTCAATCCCATCCAGACTTCGGCGGTGGTGCTCGTTCGATCGACCGCGTACCGGTAAACCCATTCTTCGGCGATGCTGCCGCCTTCCCCCGTCGTGACGTTACAGCGATTGAAGCCCGACGCGATCAATTGGTCTTGCGTTGGTTCGTTTAGCAGGTCGCCGGCGAGTTGCCAACGTGTGAAGTCATCAAAGGGCAGGTTCTGATGGAATGCGCGGACCACCCAGTCTCGATAGGGCCACATCGATCGCTCATTGTCCAGATGCATTCCGTGCGTGTCCGCGTACCGCGCGAGGTCCAACCAATACCGAGCCATGTGTTCGCCATACGCGACGCGGCTCAACAATCGATCGACCAGCCGTTCATAGGCGTCACCGGAGTCATCCTTGATGAACGACTCGACCTCCTCCGTCGTTGGTGGTAGGCCTGTCAAATCGAAGGTGACTCGGCGGATCAAGGTGCGTTTGTCGGCGGCATCCGCGGGCTTGATGCCCTCGAGATTCAGTCGATCACGTATGAACGCGTCAATGGGATGGGCGGTGCCTGCGACCGTAGGCACCTCGGGTCGCTCCGCGGCGACAAACGACCAGTGCTGCTCATAAGCCGCGCCCGCTTCGATCCAGCGACGAAGCACTTCCTTCTCATCCGCTGAAAGCTCGTCATGGTGTTCGGCGGGGGGCATCCGCAATTCGTCGTCTTCGGTGTTGATTCGATTCCAAAGCTCGCTTTCAGCGAGTTCGTTGGGTGATACCGCACCGCTTTCGTAAGCGGACTCGGCAACGTCTAGTCGCAGGTCGGCCGCGCGCGTGGCGGCGTCGGGGCCATGACAAGCGAAGCAGTGGTCCGACAAGATCGGACGAACGTCGCGTTGAAAAGAGGGGGCCTCGCCCAGTGCGGGGCGGGTAAGCACGCAGACAAAAGCGAAAATGGATACCAGGGCGACACGTCGCATCGTCTCGGTCTTCGTGAGGAGTGTAAGGCGGGAATCGGTGGGGCTTTGATTGAAAAATCCCGCAAGCGGATGCGGTGCAAAGCGAATTCGCGGTGGGAACCAAGCTTCCCCGAGTTACGGGCCGTTTCGGCGGTCGACTCGCAAAAGCTTAGGGCCAACACGCGTCCGATAGTGTGACTTCAAACAATCCGCAGTATAGCCGCGTGGAATTCGAACACCCAATGTGAGGTTGGCCCCGATGACCGGCGAATTGGATTTTCTCGGGAATATGCTGGCGTCTGGCTCGTATACAAGTTGACCGACGAACAACGAGCGTCCGGCAATGTCCGCTGAATCCAAGATGAACGAAGAGATCCTAGGTCAACCGCTACGTGAACTCGCCGACCGCGGATTCTCCGTCGCGCTGAGGCTCTTGCGTCATCGCGAAGACGCCGCCGACACGGTCCAAGACGCGCTTTACCAATTGCTCGCCTCGCGTGATCGATTCGACTCATCACGAGGCACCCTCCGCGGGTGGTTCCTAGCGATCGTCCGTAATCGTTGCCTGGATCGATTAAAGAAAAAACAACCGACCCAAATGCCCGACCGGCATGAAGCGACCGACAACAGACAGGTCTCGCCCGACCGCAATCTCGAACGACAGGAACTGATCGAAACGGTTCGCGTCGCGATCACTCGGATGGACGCCACGTCACGCGAGATCCTGTTGATCCGTGACTACGACGGTTTGTCCTACGCGGAAATCTCGAGTGTTCTCGGTATCCCCAGCGGGACCGTGATGTCCCGACTGCATCGCGCACGCCGACAATTGAAAGCACTGGTCGATGAAGCCGATTCGGCGAGACCGCACCCAACACCATCCAGCGACCACTTCTCGGCGGAGGAGACGTCTTCATGAATCGTTGCGACGCCGTGAACGAAATGCTGTCGGGCTTTCTCGATGACGAACTGACGCAGAGTGATTTTCAACGCGTCGAAGTTCACTTGCGTTCGTGCGAGAGATGCCGTGAAACACTGGAAGAATTGAAGCAATTGCGTGCAGCCGTGCGGCAATCGCAAGACGATGTTCGTTTCCCCGATGAAGCATGGGAGAATGTGATGAATGATTTGCCGACGAGGACCAGTCGCGGCATTGGGTGGTTGATGCTGATCTCCGGCACCGCGAGCCTGTGTGGGCTCGCCGCCTGGGAGTTCTTTGTCGACTCCGAAGAACCGCTCTACGTGCGTTTGATGGTCGCCTCGATTCTGGGTGGGCTCCTGTTCCTGTTTCTTTCGGTGCTACGTCAACGACTGATTGCGCAAAAGACCGATCGCTACCGTGAGGTAAAGTACTGATGTTGGTTGTCACCGCGGACCAAATTGTTGGTC
>JBCBLJ010000471.1:0-6591 GCA_038520195.1 Planctomycetota bacterium | reverse complement strand
GTCACCGCCGCGCCGCTCGCCCGCGCCCAGAACTCGGCGACACTGACCGATGGAACTCAGCCTCCTGTCGTGCTGACCGTCGCGTCGCTCAACAAATTGATGCAGGACACCAATTACATCACGGGTGTCGCGGGGCAGCCCCAATTCGGCGGCATGTTCGCCATGATGGTCGGCGGATTCGCCGCCGGCATCGACATGGACCGTCCTATCGGGATGGTGCTACCACTGGTCAACGGCGTCCCCCAGCCCATCGTGCTGGTGCCGACGTCGGATATCAAGTCAATCCTGAAACGATACGAAGCTCAAACCGGTCCCGTCGACGAGCTGGATGACGGAACGCTCGTCATTTCGGTGAACCAGAATACGGTCTACATCAAGCAGCGCGGCAACACCGCGATCGCCGCTCAAGATGCGAGCGTGATCGACCTGATCCCCGCGGACCCGGCCGGCCTATTTGCCGGGATGGGCAACGCCTACGACATCGCCGTTCGCGTCAAGATCCAAGAAGTGCCCGCTGAGATCCGCGGCATGCTCATGGATCAAATGCGTCAAGGATTTGACCAAGCGATGGCCGCCCAACCCAATGGCGACCAGACCCGTGCGATGGCCGAAAACTCGATCGCTCAACTGGAACAATTGATCCAAGATTCCGACGAAATGAAGTTTGGGATCAACATCGACCAATCGTCTAAGAACATCGCCATGGACTTCTCGTTCACCGCCGTTGGCGGTAGCAAGATGGCAGCGATGTATGGAAGCCAACAGTCCATCCCGTCGCAATTCGCCTCGGTGATCCGAGACGACGCCGCCGCATATTTCCATGGTGCCTCTTCGGTCGGCCAGGAAATGATTGATCAATCGAAGGACAGCGTCGAGAACGCCATCACGATGGTGCAGGGGGCTCTCGCTAACGAGGGCGCTCTCACAGACGATCAACTGGCGAAGATCGACCTGTACGTGAGCCGTGTCGCAGACATCTTCATGGACTCCATCTCGGAAGGAAAATCGGACGCCGGCGGGCTCTTGCTTGCCAACAAAGACAAGCTCCAATTTGTCTTCGGAATGTTCGTCGCCGATGGCGGCAAGGTCGCCGACCTCGCCAAGGACCTTGCGAAAGAAGTTCCGGACGTCGACGGCGCACCGCGTTTTAAGTTCGACATTGGAACGTACGAAGGCGTCACGATGCACGTGATTGAAGCCGACGTGCCTGCTTCCGCCGACGAAGCCCGTCAGGTCTTTGGTGAGAAACTCCAGATCTACATCGGAACTGCCCCGAAGGCCGTTTACATGTGCCTGGGACGCGACAGCAGCGATTTGCTCAAGCAGTTCATCAAGTCGGGAGGCGGCGACACGGCGACCGATCGTCCACTGGCTCAATTCAAGTTGAAGCTGTTGCCGATCATGGAATTCGCGCAGTCCGTCGAAGCCAACGACGGCATCGCCGCGATGATCAATGCCCTGAGTAGCTCACAGGACAAGGGCGACATCACCGTCATCTCGGACTCGATCCCGAACGGATCGGACATGAAAATGACGATCGGTGAAGGCTTGATCAAAGCGATCGCCGCCGCCGCTATCGCGGGACAACAAGCTGGCGCAGCCTTCTAAGGCGTTCGCTTCAGCAACCATCCGAAGGGCCGTTCTCCAAGAGGGGACGGCCCTTTTTTTCTAAACGCCCACAGTAGATGACATGACAACCAACGAACCAAGAAAATCGTGGAGACGATGGGTTCTGGCAGTGGTTCCAATCGCCGGAGTCGGACTCTATCTCGGGACCCGTCCTGGTCCTGTCGAGCAAGAAGCAGCCCCGGTCGTCATCGACATCGATCAAGTCGATCGTGATTCCGCCGAAACGCCGATCACGCGAGCATCGTCCATCACCGAAGTACTCGATCTCGCATCACGTTCCCGCGAAGCGATGGCCACGCGGCTTCACGACTACACCGCGCGGTTCATCCAGCAGGAGCAGGACTCGTCCGGGAAGCTTGGCGAAGTCTTCGAGTACCAAATCAAGATTCAAACGCGAATGCGAAACGAGTCACTCGACGCGCCAAAACGTATCTACATGAACTTCGTCCGCCCCGAAGCCAACGCGGGGCGTGAAGTGATCTGGGGCAAAGATCTGTACAAGGGCAAGATGGCCGTTCACGAGGCATCGCTACCGTTTAGCTTGACCACCGTCTGGCTCGACCCGACGGGCATGCTTGCGATGGCGGGCCAAAAGTATCCGATCTACGAAATGGGTCTCGTCCGCCTCGTCGAACAGCTGATCGAACGCGGCGAACGCGATCGCGACAATCCCGAGACAAAGGTCACCGTTACTCGAGATCACGAATTTGATGGCCGTCTGTGCGAACTGATTCAAGTCGTCCACGCCAGACCGAGCGACGAAGAAGACGACTTTGCATTGGCCGAAATCGTCTACGACCCCGAACAACTGCTCATCCTCAGCTACCGTAGCTTCGACTGGGTGGACGGCAAGTTGAGCGAAACCCCTCCGTTGATCGAGTCGTACCAGTACCTTGACTTAAAGACGAATGTCGGCCTCTCCGACGAAGACTTCGATGTGAAGAACGAGGAATACTCCTTCCCGTAACTGCGTCACGGCGCAAGCCCTTCCGGCTCGTGCTCCAATGCTCCGTCGGTACTCGTATTCGTCATCGATCGCTTGACCTGCCGGCGGTGTCGAGCGGGAACAGGATCGCCACAGACGCCGAGCACCCACACGCTCTTCACCGGGATTGATTCAGACGACGTATTTCAAAAGGAATCCCAGCTTTCAACAAGATTCGTAGTGTCGCGTCATTCACTCGCGTAGTTCGACTTGACTGGGATGAGTCAAATAGCCAAACAGATCCTTAATATCGGAGTCGCTAATCGTGTCGAGCATACCTTCGGGCATCGGACTCTTTTCGGTCAGTTTTTCCTGCTCGATTGAATCGTTGTTGACCACGAGCAGTTCCGTCGCCGTTTGAATCTTCGTCGTCTTTTCGCTGCGATCAAGAACCAGTCCGCTGATGATTCGGCCATCGTCGAGCAGTAACACCGTCATCCGGTAATCTTTGTCGACGACCGCACTTGGATCGACGATGTTGCCGAGCAAGTAGTCGAGGTTGCTTCGGTTGGCGCCCGTCAAATCGGGCCCGACGTTACCTCCTTCGCCGTAGAGACGGTGGCAGTTTTGGCAATTCTTCTTGAACAACGCTCGCCCGTGTGACTTATCTGCGTCGCCAAGCACCGCGGCGTCGAGCTCACGTTTGAGTCGCTCGATTTGAGCGAGCTTCTCGCCGCTCGACTCGCGAATTTCACCCCAGAACTGGCCCACCTTCGCACGAAGCCGCGCGTCCTCAAACGCGAGGATTTGCCTGACGTCGAAAGCCGTAAGGTCTTGTTTCGGAATCCTGTTCTTTCCCACCGCGTCGAGCAATGCATGGGCAAAACTTCTTCTCGACGAGAGGATCGAGACAATCATCGGCCGATAGGGAGCGCGAAACCGACCATAACGTTTGATGAGTGCCGTCGCGATCGCTGGATCATCAAACTTTGATAGTCCCCGTGCCGCGACGACATTCACGCGAGCGTCGCCGAGTAGTGACTCACAGAGCTTTCGCAGCTCCGGCGGATTCAGTTCGATCAATCTGCTCAGTGCGCCGAGCTGAATCTCGGGGCTTACACCGCCCTTCCCCTCAGCGGTGGCGATCAAGTCCTTCATCGCCCTGCCATCACCGAACAGGCTGCTCAACTCGCGTAACAAACCCTCCGTGCCGCGATGCGCCGATGCGGCGAACGCATCCCAAGTCGTCGGCTTCGGCGCCGACGGCCAACCGGCGAATCCTTCGACCATCCCTCGAAGCACGGCGACTTGGTGCTTGACGCCACGGGATCGCGAAGCTTCAAGCAAACGGTTGAGCGCCGCTGGCTGCCGCTCGCACTCCTCCGCGAGACACCGTGAGATTAGCCGAAGCGTCGTCGGCAATTCACATTGAGCTCCCACCTCAGCGAGTGCCGTTGCATCCGAAGCGCAAGGCATCAGTCCGTACCAGATCACCAGCGGAAGATTGTGATCGCCCGCATCCTGGCCGTGCTTCACCAACTCCGATGCCAGTCGGGGCCGGTCTTCGACTGGCAGCCGGATGAGCGACGACGCGAGGGCGAGCCGGACCAGCGAGGACGAATCGGCCTTCGCGGTCTCGACGAGAGTCGGCAAAATCGCCTCGGAGCGCTGGCTGTCTTTCGACCGGATCGCCATCGACTTCCACTCCGGTCCCATCGCGTCATCGGCGGCAAGCGAATCGACCATCAAGCGGATCGACCATGCACGCAAAAACTCGTCATCACTTCGCAGCGTTTCGCGAAGCGTCTCGTCGTCAACTTGTCCGCAGGCGAAGAGCGTCAACAGGAGCACGCGCTTCTGATCGGAGCGGGTGGCCGATTCGAAGCGCCGCTTCAATTCGTCAACGCAAGTTCGTTCCCCGGCATCGACGCGGTCTGCCAAGGCGATTCGCGCCTGTCGACGATGCCACTTGCTACCACTGAGAATCGCCTCCACGATGGCCTTGTCCGTCCACTCCCCAAGTCTTGGTTGCAGTTTGCTGGTCCCGTCATAGCGGATCTTAAAGATCCGCCCGCTGGTTCGGTGAACTCCGGTGTGTTCGTGACACTCTCCAGTGTCGCTCCAATCGATCACGAACACGTTGCCGTCGGGTCCGGCCGAGAGATCCATTCCCCGGAACCACGTGTCATCGGCGAGAAAAAAATCATCGGTATGGCTCGCCACGTAACCGCTTCCGCGGCGATGAAGGATCTCCTGATTAGCCCGTCGGCCGTGGAAGTTCAGCGTGAACAATCGGTCCCGATACTCCGCCGGCCATGTATGCTCTTCGTAGATCATCGTCCCGCTGTGGGCATGACCACCACCATACTGATTCGCGGCCCCGTCTCGTGACGCCGTCCAGCTTCCCGTGGTGTCGAAGTGCCAATGGTCGGCATGAAAGTCGATCAATTCAAAAGTGCGTCGCTGCGGATCGAGCGTGAAAGGACGCTTCAGGTGGGACCCCGGGATGAAGTGCCAAAGATGCCCGTTGACGGTGTTGACGAAGAACATCTCGCCGTCGGAATTCCAATCGTGTCCCCACGGGTTGGTCGTCCCACTGTTGAGAACCTCAACGGTTTTCTGACGCGGATGGTATCTCCAGATTCCACCCTCGAGAGCCAATCGATTTTCGTCGGGCGTTCCGGGTAACCCGAGTCGACCGGGACACGAGCCACCACATCGGCCGTACAACCAACCATCGGGCCCGAACCGCAATCCGTTTGCGAAGTTGTGATAGTTTTGCGTGGCGACTTCGAAGCCATCGAGCACGATTTGTGCGTCGGAGTCGGGCACTAGATCGCCGTCCCGGTCGGGAATAAAGAGCAGTTTTGGAGGGCAAATTGCCCAAACGCCCCCATGGCCGACTTCAATGCCGGTGAGCATCTGCAGATTGTCGGCGAACACGACTCGCGTTTTAAAGTGATCTCCGGCTGTGTTGTCAAACACGACAATGCGGTCGTGCAAACTCAAATCGAACTTCTGCGACCGCTCGGCGTAAGTGTAGTTCTCCGCCACCCACAACCGCCCTCGACTGTCCCACGACATCGCGATTGGGTTCTGGACATCGGGTTCGGCGGCAAAGACCGAGGCCTGAAACCCTGGCGGAAGCTTCATCTGATGCGCCGCCTGCTCGGCCGGCATCCGAGTCGATTCCGGCAGTGGTTCGGAGTTCGTCGGCGGTGGAAACTCCGCCCACGAAGGATTCAAACAGACGATCAGACAACATGCGACAACGGAGAGGCGGAGCATGTGCAATACAGGCATCGAGTCAACAAAGGCGGCGTGACGTTACGCCGGCCTTAGTTTACTCGACCGCGACCGACTCCGGCCGTTCACACGTCGCCATTCGATCGGCGCTGCGGATCAAATCCGCAATCGCTTGCTCCGTCTTGGCGGTGAGCTTGCGAACGATGATGGGCTGAATCAAGAGCCACGGAAACGCGACGAGCAACGCCGTGCCGAACACCGCCCAGTGCACTGCCGGTGGAATGGCGGCAAGTCCAAGACCTGCGCCAAACCACTGCACCAGAAAGTAGATCACGAGGAGCCCGAGCGACAGCAACAGCGGAAACCGAATGATGAACCTGCCGATCCAACGCACGCCACCCAAATCGGCATGCACAATGATGCGTGGGTTCGGATGATCACGCTCAATGAGTCGCAACGTTGTGGCGCCGAGTACCGGATTCTGGTTTGTGCTGCGTAGCCCGGGTCCGCATAAAGTGGCTTCTTTCGTCTCGCGACGATCCAGTTTCATTCCGCAAGCGACCAGCGCATGGATCGCGTTGTCGACCACTTCATGCGCATCAGCATTCACATTGATTTCGGTTTCGTAGTCCATCAGATCGCCTCCTACAAACGGAACGGTCACTCACGTGACGAAGCGCCTGGTCCGCCAGCGAGCGTCCTAGTGGTCCGTTACAGCTTGACTTTAGGGTTGGCTACGGAAACGGTGTCAGGAACCAAAAACCAAATGGCCCATCTAGGGTGCTTCGCAT
>JBCBLJ010001006.1:0-2628 GCA_038520195.1 Planctomycetota bacterium | reverse complement strand
GTTGAAGAGAAGTTGAAACTCGCAAACGAACAATGACCCATTCCACTCACCAAGCGGACTCCATCCCAGACGACGCCGATCCGATGATCGATGCGTTGCTCGCTGAGTTCGTGCCGAGCCCCTCCGAACGAAAAACGCCGCCGGACTTGAGCTCGCAAATCCTCGGCGAACTTCGACGATTGGATCAGGCAGAGTTGGCTCGCCCGCCGCTCGCCACCACGCTCAGTGATTCAGATCCGACCGCGGACTCTGCGGAAACGCCCCCGACGTTGAAGGAGGCTGAATCGGCGGAGCAACTCGGCGATGCCGATCCGATGATCGATGCTCTCCTCGCCGAGTTTGTGCCGACCGATCCTCGCAAACGCCTCACGCCGCCCGATCTCACTCCGGCCATTCTTGCGGAACTCCGTCGCCTCGAAAACGTAGAACCGGTTCCGCCGCCGCGCGTCGCCGTCGCCAACGAACCTCGACCACCAATCCGTTTGGGCTGGGCACTCGCACTTGCCTTGGGAGTCGCCGCTAGCGTACTCGCGCTGGTTTGGTCGTCTCGACCCGCCGACGAGACGCTCAACGGGACCGAGATGGCGAACGTCGAACGTGACGCGATTGAGTCGCGTGAACTCAGCGAGCAATTGGCGGAGTCCCCCGATGTCGACGATCGGCCGATTGCCGATCGGCCTCGATCGACCCCGCGCGAACTCTCGCTTCCACCCTCCGGCGCCATTGTCACGAACGACCACGGTTCTCAAAACGACGCAACGAACTCCCCTTCCAGAGAATCGTCTGCGCCCAAATCGCTCCAAAGCGTTGCCGAGAATGTCGCCAAACTCGCCGATCAATACTGGATCTCTCTGGGGGTAACGCCGACGCCGGAGGCGGCAAACCATGAAGTCGTTTCAAGACTCAAGTCGCGATTGGGTGTGACGGTCTCCGCCGAAGCGCTGCGCGATGTGAATCGGCTGCGTCGCCAACTCGCCCGTGGCTCCGATGAGGTGGCCGCACGCTGGCTTGCCGACGCATCGATCAGGGCCCTTGGTACGGTTACCGAAAACGAAGGGCTCGTGGAAGCGTTTTCGGCCGGGTTCGATGGGCAAGCCGCGTTCGATCAGACTCTCGTTTCGATGATTGATGGCACGAACGATCACTCGTCGCAGTGGTACGGCATGCTGAGTGGATCCAATGCCGAAATGATCGCAATTCGCCTCGCAGACCTTTCGATGGACGCGGATCTGCGTTGCGTTCGCTGCCACGACTCGATGATCGGCGGTGACCTAACTCAGGACAACTATTGGTCTTTCGTCGCACTTCTGAAGTCGTCGCTCCGGCGGGATAACGCTGGCTGGAGGATTGACACGACGAAGCAAGCGTCACAGGTCTTTTTCGATCTGCCCGATGGCCGCGCGAGGATGGCTGAACCACGCGTCGATTTCCTGCCGGAGACCCCCACGGAGTTCAGTGAGTGGACGCGATCGTTGGTCGGTAGCGATGAGTTGGCGGACGGGCTAGTCGATTCACTTTGGAAGCTTGTCTACGGCCGCAAATTGTCCGCCTCGGCTTTCGACGCCGATGCGGCGCCGGTCGATCCAGCGCTACGCGCGATCCATGACCAGCTGTCGACCGATCTTCGCCAGAGCGGGTTTGATATGGCACGCACGCTTGCGTTGATCGTCTCCTCACCAATGACCCGCCGAAGTGTGCCGGAGTCGCTTCGCGCGGAGAACGCGTTGACGGCGAGCAATGAAAGCCGCGACAACGCCATGGAATTGGTGGGCGCGTTTGCGGCGGCCACCGAGGCGCCACTTTCTTCGCGAGCGGAGCGTGTCGATCTCGCGCTACGCCGCATCGGCAAACGATTCCGCGACTCGGATGTTTTGGCCCAACCCAGTCTGATCGATAAAAACCGTACTCGCTCGCTCTCTGAGCCCAAACAAGACCCCCGAGAGTCGTTCCGTCATCTTCTCAGCATCGATTTTCCGCGCGATGACGCGACGTTACCGGTGTCATGGCTGCGGTCCATTGACGACTACGATGAACAGGTACGACATCTCGTCTACCTGTCAGGTCGAGGTACAGGTGGTAAGTGGATCGATTCCACCTCGAAACAACTCGAGGAAGCGGGCAGCCGAGAATCGGCGCTGAGCCGAGTCTGGTGGATTCTAAGCGAGTAGTCACTTTGCTCGTGACGGGTCATCCAGGCGCTTCCGTTGCTTTATCCACTCGCGAGACCGATCATGTCCCGATTTGCGTTGTTCTGTTTACTCCTTCTCTGCTGCGCCTCGGTACACGCCGATTCGGGCAAACATCTTTTCATTCTCTCGGGACAGTCCAACATGGGCGGCCTCAAACCCGATGAGTCCTTCACGCCCACGGTCGAAGAAGCGTTCGGTAAAGAGAACGTGGTCGTGGTGTACGCGGCCTGGGGCGGTCAGCCGATTCGTCGATGGTACAAAAACTGGAAACCGGCGCAGGGTGAGGCTCCCGACAAACTTGGCGATCTTTACGACCAGTTGATGGAGAAGGTTTCGGCGGCAACCAAGGATCAAGTGTTTGCGTCGACGACCTTCATCTGGATGCAAGGCGAACGCGACGCACGCGAGCAGCACGGCAACGTCTACGAGGCGAGCTTGC
>JBCBLJ010000886.1:0-3313 GCA_038520195.1 Planctomycetota bacterium | reverse complement strand
TCGTAGCTAATCTCGCCGGTCAACGGATCGGTCACGCTTGGCAGAGGCGCGCCTTGCGGATCGAAGAAGCGGACGGCGAGGCTTTGTGTCGGGTCAGCCGCGAAGGACGCGTCGACGGACACGATGACGCCTTCGGTGATGTCGATGCGTTGCAGGTCGACGTCATTGAGATTCGTGATCGGACCGAGCGCGGGGTTGCTGCCCAGCAAGCCGGTCCCAATGATCGTCGTGCTCTGGCCCTCGAACGGCAATTGAGTCGGCTCGAAAAGCAGATCATTGCGACCCGACGGAACACTGGGACTGTCTTCGGGGTCGGAGAAGTCAAAGTCGGTGACCGTCATGCTCGGCGGCGGCTGCAGTCGAATACCATCGGCAACCGTGGTGGCGATGTCGACCGCACTGAGGCTCGCCAGTGGCGTCGACAGAGTGATCGCGATCTCACCGGCACCGATCGTTCGGTTGCCATCATCGAGCACGTATGTTTGGCCATTGACCGTCAGCGTGGCTCGCTCCGCAGGGTCGGCATAGAGATCCGCCAACACGGGGCCGCTCGGCACATAAACCGCGGGAGCAAAGTCCAACGAGAACGCTTCGCCGTTGACGACAAGCGTTCCGCCGCCGAGGAGATCACTGGCGGCGAGGGCTCGAATCGAATCCGTGCCCGCAACGATCGCACCGCGAGTCGCGAACTCGACGCGGAGCGACAGTCCCGATTCGCCAGCGAAGTCTCCCAGAGGTACACGTGCCTGACGCCAAGAGCCGGTGTTGTCGAACAGCTGCTGGACTTGGATGTCGATGGTGTCGTCGTAAGGTGCTACTTGAGCCGGGTCATCGAACTCGTCACCGAAGAACGAAGGATCGGTCCGTTTGCCAGCGTTCGAAGCGACCAGGTGTTCGGTGCCTTCCGCGGTGACCACATAGACACGCAGCGCGTCGCTGGTCTCGATCAGCAGCGGGTCGATGTTGGCTTCGTCGTCGGTTTCGAGGAAGTAGCTGAAGTACAGCACCGGTTCGTCCGACGCCGAGACGCCTTCGAGACTGAAGGGGTTACTGTTGAGCGCACCCTGCGCACCGCCGGGGAAGTTGTACGTACCAAGGACGTCTTGCCCGTCGACTCGTGGATTGTTGATGACCGTCGAAGGCAACGTGAGCTGAACCGGTTGTTCCGCGGCGGAGGCGTAGTTACCGAGGAACGGATCGACGTCGTAGCTAAACGCCAGACTGGTTCCACCGGAGCTATTTGCAAAACCACTGTGGCCGACGTCGGCGTTCCGGTTGAGTTCGGAGTTGGAGAAGTGCCAGAGGTTGAAGTCGAGGGTGCTGAAGTCGAGACCCAGGGCACCGTCGATGCCCGTCGAAACCACACTGCGGCCACCGGAGAACACCGGTTGAAGTTGGCCGAGCGTGTCAAACGCGACGATGTCACCTTGAGCGGTGATGCCGAACAGGATGTCACGATAGGCGCCGCCATCGACGCTGTTTGGACCCGCGCGAACGCCCTCGAATTCAAAGCCCAACAGGTCGGTCGCCGATTCGACATAACGTCCGATGGTGCGGTTGCCGTTGGAGTTGAGTTCGGCGTTGGTAACGAAGAACAAGCCACCGGTGTCGGTGACCGCGAACAGGTTGCCGTCGACGATTTCAACGCCCGTGACTTGACCGCCGGTCGGGATGCCGCCGGCGCGGAAGTTGGAGCCGGCTGGGACGGAGACGGAGCCGCCGTTGACAGCGACGGAGCTGCCTTCGATCTGCGTGGTGACATTCGCGAGCGACGAATTGTCGATGGCCTCGACGATTCGCCGGGCGATGACATCCGCGGTGTCGGTCGGCAGCAATTGAATCGGCACATTGCTTGGTGCGACACCCGGTGCCCCCGATTGGGAAAGCGTCGGCGTGCCGCTGACGTTAATCGCCGAAGACTGTGGCAAAGCGAGTTGATTGCCAGAACTGCTCACCGGGATCGAAATGGAGCGGATCGCCGCGTCCATCGCCGTGATCACGGCGGTCGCCGAACTCGTTTCCGAAATCGGGACTTCGATCGCATTGGGATCGTTCAGCGCGGGGTCGCCGACGAGCGTCGCACCGCCGGTGACGCCACCGATCGTGATGGCGTCGATGTTACCGAACACGACTTCGTTGTTGACGATGCTGGCTCGGGCATCGAGCACATTGAGATTCACCTGCGAAACGAAGTCGTTCAGGATCGTCGTCAATGGCAGCGGTTGGCTGTTCTGATCCAACGTCGCGATCCCGATATTGCCGACGCCAGGCTGTCCCAGACGGACGAATTCAAACGTGGCTGTTTGCCCATTGGCTCCGGTGATCGAGACGGTTTCGCCACCGACCAAGTTGCCCGCCGGAGCGGGCTGATCGATCTGCAACCGGGCGCCACTGTTGAATTCAAACACAGTGCCGTCGATCGTAAAGGTGTTTCCATCGACAACCGTGCCGTTGGCGAAGATCGTGGTCCCTTGGTCAAGCTCAAAGGTTTCGGGCTGCCCCCCCGAGACGATCGTGAACGTGTCTCCATCGACCAACCCAGGGACGCTATTTCCGAACGCGTCGATCACGGTGGCGTCGGAGAATCCGAGCTGTGTCGCGACGGCGTTGGCGGGCGCGACGGTGTCCAGGAATCCAATTTCGCGACGGCTCGTTCCCGCACCCGCGACGGCCAAGGCTCGGTTGGTCGTTGGTCCGATGACGGTACCCGATGTCTCGTCAAATTCATAAAGCAGGTTTTGGAAGTACTCCAAGCCGCCGGCGCCGGTTCGGTCGAGTGGCCGATTACCGATGAGATAACCGACTTCGGCACCACCGAATTCGCGGATCGTGATCCCTTCGACCTCAATCCCGTCGTTACTGGTTTGCTCCAAGATTTGAACGGCATTGTTTTCAGCGTTCTGGTCGTGGAACGTTTGCAGACCGCCGCCGCCGACGCTGAGCGGTGGGCTGAGCGTCGCATTGCCGGTATCGACTTGGTGATAGAACCAGTTGGTATCGCTCGGCGTTCGGTTGCCGAAGCCTGCGTAGGCGTACAGTTCGCCGTTGGCTTGGAACGCGATGTCGCGGACTTCATCGCCAAATATGAAGGCGTGCGCGGGCAGATCGACAAGATCTCCGACGAGCTGATCAAGCACGAAGGCATCCTACTGAAAGACATCAAGTCGCTCGACAAGCTCTACGAGTCGTCGCTCGACTTCTATAACGACCTCGCGCTCTTCATCGCCGCGGGCGAAGAGAAGATCCGCCGCCTCGACGAACAAGAGATCCCCGCGAAGGAGAAAGAGGTCGCCGACGCGCCGGAAGAGGAAGG
>JBCBLJ010000426.1:0-7044 GCA_038520195.1 Planctomycetota bacterium | reverse complement strand
TCATTGTTACCCCGTTCGACTACACCGCGTTCTTTGACACTGGCCGAGAAGATGAACAGAGAAGTGCTGAATCGCTCGCCGCTGCTCGCATGTCGCAACCGTTCGTCGAATGAAGAGGGTTTGATGGTCGCGTGAATCTCAACGCAAATCCCTATTCATTCGACGAACGGTTGCGACATGCGAGCAGCGGCGAGCGATTCAGCACTTCTCTGTTCATCTTCTCGGCCAGTGTCAAAGAACGCGGTGTAGTCGAACGGGGTAACAATGAAACTGAAGCGCATCGTCCGAGTGACCAAGCGCCTGCCTGCTTTCACGGCGGATAGGTTGCCGCGTGAGAAGATGCGATCGCCCCAATCGAAACATCAACGGAGAGGATAAAACTGAGGATACGCCCTGCCCACGAAAAAGACAATCAAAAACGCAGCCGGTAGGTGCTCCTTGCCCACCGCAATCATTCGCACGAGCCACCCGTTGAGATCGATGGTCGCCGGAAAGCGAGTGTCCTTACTCCATCAAGCAAATCACCGGCAGCTCTGTGAGAGCAGAGCCCATCGCTGGCCAGCACGTCAGTCGGTCGTCTTGAACAGTTATCTTGAGCGTCCGCTCGTTCTCACGCCGTCGATGTCTCGTCCTCCCGGCGTCTGATTTCAGTTGAGAACCCAGACGATCTCATTCCCCGTGCAGAAGTTGGGAACCATGATATTCACCTTGCGATTTCCATAGTCCAACCACCAATCATCGGACTCAATCAGATCGATGTATTTGATCTCGTGTTCACTTTGATAGCGGTCCCATTCACTACCATCTGAATCATCGGTCTCCATCAGCCGGCACGCCTCCACCGAGTAGCGAATGTATGCGTGAATCAGTTGATTGGTCGCGTCAGTGTCTTCCGGCAACACAATCTCATAAGTACCGAACGCCCGCGGAAAATCGAAGTCGAGCTGCTCGACCCTCCCTACGTGTCGAGTATCAAAAAGCAGGTTAGATCGTGTTGTAGCCAACTCACTTGTTGCTGTGGAGTTCATTGAGTCGTTCCTGGCAAAGCTCAATTACCGCCTGGGCATGCGGGCTCCCACTGCTCTCAAAGTCCCGCTGCGCGCGACTTAGCCATGTCGATGCTGCCTCGATCTGAAGCCCGGTAATTGACATGTCTTCACGACGATCCAGCCATTGTTCAACCGTTTCTCGTGACAGGACCTGGTAGTAACCAGCGAGCAATTTTGGGGCTTGCGGTTCAATCATGTCTTGAATTGACCATAAAGCTTGTTCATCCATGGTCTGGCCAGGCTGGTTGAGTGAACGGGTGCAGAATCCGGAAGGGATCACACGTTGGTCACTGAGATGATTTCGCAGTGCATTGATCGCGGGAATGCCACCCTCATAAAGATGAGCGGCGGCCTCACCGGCCTCGTAGATATCTTCGGTCGTCGCAATGACTTCGATCGCGGTTTCAAAGTCCGGGTAGGAGCCGGGAACACGGTCGGTGCGCGGGTCATCGCACCCGAAGAAAAGAGTCAGAGCAAAGAAAAACGGATGAAGCGGCTTCATCTGAAGACGGACAGGAGTGCTGAGTTAGAGCTAACGGGCGACCGGTGACAGACTTGTAAGCGGAGCATCCCATCATCCGGTGGAAATCATCGTTCGCCGCAACCGGCATGGTTTCGAAGAAGTTGAAGCGGCTCGGATGTTAATCCGACCAGCGCAAGTAGACGCCAGCCCACGTAACCGCTCCCAGCGAAGGCGATGCCGCCAAACAGCAACATCCCAAACTCCCCCGCCCCTTTGCCGTTGAAGATGTCGTTGAACCATTCAAACTCGAACATCGCAAAATAGCAGACCTGGGATGCAGCGGCACACAGTGTCCCAACGGCGATCACGACGGAACCAGCAAGACAGTGCCTCGCTTTGGAGTCGTGCAAAACCCAAGGGGTTGCGCTGAGTGAGCCAACCAAATACGTGGTCGCTTCGATCCATTGTCGTCCTCGCATCGACACGAGAAAGAAGTAGCCTAGGTAAAGAAACACGATGGTAGCGCACGCTGCGACGACGTGTCGCCATGGTGAAGGACGATCCCTCGCGGCAAAGGGTCCTGTCGATTCGCGTTCCGGTTCCTCAGACACCGAATCAACCACCGAAACGGAGTACGGGTTTGTTTCCATACCAGTGTCAGCGAGAGGATTGATCTAATCGGGCGTTGTTCTTTCGGGATTGGCGCGTTGAAGTGGGGTGCGCACGTTCTGAGCGCGTCGTGACGGTCTCCATGACAACTCGTGGTACCGATTTGATCCAGCTGAGTCACAGAAATGCTCGGTACTGGTAAGACGTGCTCAACGAACACATTGTTCAGCAACGCTGCACTTTTGCGTTTTGGTCTTATCCACCGTCCTCTGCCGTCCGGAAGTGGAACTCGTCGAATGGTTTCGAAAGTAGTGATCGGTCTTCAATCCAATCTCGAAAGTAGATCTCTTCTGACTCGTCAAAAATGGTAAATCCACATCCGGCGAGTTCCGGATGAATGCCAAGTGTTTCCGCCGTGGCCTTAACGATTCCATTAGCGTTGCGTTTGGTATCCCAAACGGATCGTAGTGCTTCATGCCCGTTTTTGTCGATCGTAAACGGTGCCCATTTATCTTCTACACCACGAAACGCCGCTGCTTCCTCGGGAGAATCGAATGGGTAGAACGGAAACTTCCCCGTTCCAAATTTGTCGACGAGTTCGCCTGCGTGCCGGAGATAGAGGTGGACGCAAGCGCTGTCGGACATGTGAATTGCCAGGGTTGGTGCAATCAACGAAAGTTGATGTGTGAGTGCGTTCAGCGAGGCGGGATCACCTTTGTCAGTAGCGCTGGAGGTATCGCCAATGAAGATCCATCTGTCCGCTGGGCCAACGACGACACTCCGGTTCGCTTGATTCTCGGCAACGCGGCGCCCAAGCACAAAGTCTGGTAACCGTTGAATGATGTGTGCACGCGTTCGCTCGGGTCCGTCAGACTTCGCGAACACGTGAATACTGGTGTAGTCGTAGCCCATCAGAAACGAATCGATTCAATCGGATTAAGAAATGCGATCGATCGGGCACTGCAGGTGCCGGGATCGATCATGCGTTGAAGTCTCTCGCGGACGTTTGAGTGCGACGTGTCGGTCTCTATTAGAACTCGTCGTACTGATTCAGGCCAACTGAATCGGTGAGAGGCGCGAGACCGGAGAGAATGAGCGACACCATCGCCACGCGACAATCCGCGCATCGATCGACTGGCGTTGGTTTTCGGGTCGTAATCAGCGGACGTCGGCTGTTGATGATGAAGTCAGTAGACGGTAATCCGGGTCATGTCGAGTAGGAGTCAGGCACGGCGCCCCGCCAACAGTCGCCCAAATCGATTCACCACGAAGGTCGCGAAGACGATGGAGAGCGGATGGGTGCACCTTTTCGGCTGCAAGTACGAAGGATCGGAGTCGCCGGCGTCGGCCAGGGAGGTGGAGTGCGAGTTCGGCACCGGACGCTCGACAACGCATCGGTCGAATGGGCTGAACCGAGAGACCAACGCTAACGGCTCGCACGTAGGTAGTCAGCCAACGCCATCAGGTTTCGACTAAACACCTCGCTTGAGAGGTACTTGCTTCCGACCGCCATTTTGGGCTGCCCGACCAAGCGTCCGCCGTCGTAGGTGCTGATCCAACGGCCCTCGGCGTCCAGTGTTTCGATGACGTTGGCTATCTCATCGGGCCGAAACCCTCTGTTCAGCGGTCCCACGGCAAAGCTCGAGCCGAGAGACTCTTTGGTCGACTGTAACTTGCCCGCCTCAAAACTCCGAAGGAGCATTTGGTACCGCGCGTCGAGTTCCTTGACTCGGTTTCGCGTCTTCCAGCCGTAGTGGCCCGGTAGCTTGGCATCACTGTACGTCAATGAATACTGCTTCCCGTTGCGTCGCATGTAGAGCGGCCTGTTCGTTTCCAATTCGTAGAAGCGAGCCAATTGGCCGTCCGGCAACTCCGATCGCCGAAGGTACGCTAGCGCTTTGGGAATCGGCCCTAGGTATTTTGCGTTTTCGGTCGCGAGGGCGATCTTCATGAGCGTTTCGATGACTTCTTGAGTTTCGTCGCCTGAAACACCCGGCGGTTCGAACTTGCGTGCCCAGATCGGTTGCATCTCATAGTTGTACTGCTGTGCCCAACCTGGCTGAGGGTCCGGCATTTGTGCGGACAAGAGGAATTCGCCGAGCCGCTGGATGGACTGCATCAGAACGGGGCTTCGATAGGTCTGGTGGGCTTCGATCAATGCGTCGGCGACGTAGCCGCAGACGTTGTCGTTGAGCGTGTACATGTCCCAGTAGTTTTTGAGGCGGCCTTCGGTACGCCAATCGTACGTGGGATAGTTCGCGGTTCGCTTGGGCTGCGACTTAACAGGTCCCGTCCACACCTGAGGAAAGCCGCCGTTGGGAAACTGCGCGGCGAGAAGCGACTTGATCGCGAGCAGCGACGCGTCGTGTATTTGGCGGTCCTTGAACTCGGTTGCCTTGTCGGCTCGCACGAGGAGGCAAATGGCAGATTGCGTTTGACCATCATCGAGCGACGAGTTGTTTTTGCCTCGCCCCTTACCATTGCGGTAGTCGGCGACTCGCTCGCCCTTCGGATTGAAGTCCACGCTGTTCGTCCAACCGCCGGATCGGAGTTGACCGTAGATCAACGCCCTGGCCGCCGCGACACCGGCGTTTAAGTATTCCTCGTCTCCGGTGGCATCAAAGGCGTGCAGGAACGCAATCCCCACGGTCGGCGTCCCCGGTGGCTGCACCCAAATCTGATCCGGCGAAGCAACGCCCTCACCCCATCGTCGCTGCAGATCGAGCGAGTAGAAGTACACATAGCCGCCTTGCGTTGCGACGCGATTGGCAAAGTACGAGCCAGCACGTTTCATCGATTCCTCAGCTTTTGCAACGGAGGGTGCTTTCCCTTCCGCCGACATGCAGGGAATCAAAAGGCAAGCACCGACAAGAATTGCGAAGCGGAGCATGATCGAAAGTCACCGTTCGAGGACCAATGGCAGCAAGGTCTACCTTCCACGACTGCTTCCTCAGACGCGTATCGGATCGACGATGCCCGAAACGGCAGTCTAACGAAGGCGTGCCTCTACGGCACAACATTCGGCGCCAATCACACAATCAGCCTCGGTTTACGCCGAGGACAACGACAGCGTGTTTCACTCGCGGGACTCGTCAAACAGAGCCTGTATAACAAGGCTTAGAATGAGAATTGTTGCATCCCGCGCGAGCCGCAGAAGAACCCAATGACAGATGAGACTTCCTATATTCCAAAGCGTGTCTCCATGAGAATCATCTACCTCTCCCTATACGCTGTTATCTGTGGCTGTTCCGTGGGACCGGCGGAGACGGCTCCAGCCGATCAGGACAACCCGACCGTCGTCGCGGATCGCTCGACTGATGCCGGGCCGACGAAGATTAATTCTGAGACGACCGAGGAATCGCGCGCAGAAAGCCTATCGCCATCGGGCGAGGCATTCGCCGCTCTAATCGATTCTCCCAACCGCGAATCGTACATCAAAGTTTACGAGAGTCTGGTCCGATCGGAGGCCTATAATCCCTATTCCAATGAGGTCGACGAGGCATACGAACTGTTTGAGGACGGGAAGGCGACGGAAGCCCGCGCGAAGCTTCAGGATGCGATGGGAAACCTGATTCTCAGTCCGCGCGCTCATGACTTTCTCGGGTTCCTTTACCATCAACTTGGCGACGAACAGAAGGCCGAGATGGAGTTGAGAGTGAGCTTCGCCTGCATCCTCGGGATTCTCGCCACTGGAGATGGAAGTTCCGAGAAACCGTATCTCGTAGCTCGCACTTCGGATGAATACGATGTGCTGCGACACCTCAAGAAGCAGTTTCGGCAGCAGTCATTGATCGAGCGGGAAGGAAAGCATTTCGACAAAATCGAATGCGCGGACGGCTCCGAGTACTGGTTCGACATCACAGACTCCTACGGCCGACTCGGTGCGATGCTAAGCGATTGAAAGTCTTCCGCAGATAGAATCGATCGATGTCCTACGAGCTTTGCGGGCAACACCTCAAGCGACGCGGCGGATTCGATGCGGTGCATCGATGCGCGTGCGACGTAGGGCTCTTGGGCCGACTTCATGGATGGCGGGCTGCTCGTACCACGAACGATTGGCGACGGCTTCGAGGATTCGTTCCGCGATCGTAACCGCCCGTGCGCCAGCGTAGCCGTCGACGGTTGGCGCGATCCCCGACTGAATGCTAATCACAAAATCATGCAGTTCGTCAAGAATCGCATTTCGTGGTTCGACGGTCAGCGTTTCGACTTGCAGGTGCTCTTCAAACAGTTCATCGGAATACGTCAGTGGGTTCTCGGTCTCCGCACCGAGATCAAACGTCCTTTCGACGAGTGATTCGCTGGGGCGTACGGCATGGATAGCGGGAGCAGAAAAATCGATCTCAGCGAAACCGTTGGTGCCGTACACATGCATTCCGCGAGCCGGTGTGGGGCTGACCCGCGAGGCCTTGAGTTGAGCGACGAGTCCGCACTGAAACTCGATGCGAGCTTCGGCAAGGTCTTCGTGGTCACTCACAACCGCGAGTCCGCTCGCGGACACCGACTTGACAGCCGCATCGGTCATCGAGCAAACCAAATCGATGTCGTGGATCATCAAGTCCATGATGACGCCGACATCGAGGCAACGGCCGGGGAAGCGTGAGGCTCGCACGGCTTCGACGTACTTCACGTCGACGCCGAGTTGATCGAGTGCGGTGAACGCAGGATTGAATCGTTCAACGTGCCCGACTTGTAATGTGAGTCGTCGTGAGGCGGCCAGCATCGCCAGCCGATCCGAGTCCGCGGCCGTGGTCGCGAGCGGCTTTTCCGCCAGAACGTGCTTGCCCGCCTTGATAAGATCGGTCGCGATCTGAGCGTGCCGATCGGTCGGGGCGGCGATGACTGCCGCGTCAATTCGATGGATCAAACTGCGGTGGTCCGCAAACGTGGGGACTCCAAACTGGGTTTCGGCTCGCTGACGAG
>JBCBLJ010000013.1:0-30837 GCA_038520195.1 Planctomycetota bacterium | reverse complement strand
CTGGAGTCCGTTATGTTTGGAAAGAAAATCCTGTTCGCAGTTGCGATCGCCAGTGCTTTGGCCGCGTTGCCGGGAACCGCACAGGCTCACCACGACTGCTGCGAAGTGACTGTTTGTTGCCCGCCGCCACCTCCGCCGCCGGTTTCGGTTAGCTGGTGCGTCGTCGACCCCTGCGATCCTTGTTGCAAGTACAACGTCAGCGCTTGCCTGCCGGCTTGCTGCAAGTGCCAAACGCCTTGCCTCGTCGGCTGGAAAAAGGGTTTGTTCGGTCGCAAGATTTTGACCTACAAGTTCCCTTGTGGTGAGTGCGTGGAAGTCCTTCTGACACGCCGCGGCGCACGCGTCCGCTAAGTCAGACAAGAAGCTCACACGAGCGTTCACATAGCGAACCCGGTGGAAAACCACCGGGTTCGCTTTTTTGATGCAGTTGGCCCCAACCCTGAACGTTAGGCGAACGGCAGGCTGCCGAAGATACGCGAAGAGAGCTGGCCGTAGTCTTGGCCATCAACGTCATCATCACCATCGAAATCGAATAGCGGATTGAATCCCGGGTCGGTCGATTCCTTGAACAGCGTTTCAGCGAATCTCCCGTAATCCTGTCCGTCGGTGTCGCGGTCTCCATCACTGTCGCCGAAGAAGCGGAAGAAGTGGTCGTCGGCAACGGTTCCAAAGTTGTAGTCACCTTGCAATTCATTGACGGCGTCGGCATCCACCGTCAACTGGAAATTTCCATCGACGAGCGAGTTGCCGGTTGCTCGGGCAACGACGTTGGAGCCTTCCAAGAAGGTGATTCGGGCCACTGTCTTGCCATCGACTTCAGAGAATTGCACGTCGGTTCCGACGGCAGAATCATCGATGCGGTTGGAAACGGCGAATGCGGCGGGGGACGCATTGGCGACGCCCGAAAAAGTCACGTCCAAGCTGGTCACCGTGCTGCGCTGCACGTCGCCTTCGTTGACGACCACGGACTCCACCGTGACTGGCGGATTGTTCAATAGCGTCACGAGATGATCTTCGACTTCGCCATCGCCCGCAAACCCGCCTGGCGCGAGACCCGCTTGCCCGCTCAAACGAACGCGAGCCGGAGTTGTTCCGGCGACCAGCGTTGGCGGAAGCGTGAACGAAAGAAGATTCTGCCCCGACGCAACGGCGACATCCTTGATCACGTGATCTTGGGCGGAATCCCATGCGTTGTCACCGTCGACATCGATCCAAACGTTGACGATGCCAACATCGCTCGCATTCACGACGACTTCGTTGTCACCCGGGTCGAGTTGGACATCGAACAGCACGCCGTCTTCATCATCGACGCCATCAAGGTCATCGCCATCGGCACCGGCGGTCGGCAACCCATCCGCTTCGGCATCCAACTCCGTACCGAGCCGCAGTGTTTCGATCAGATGGGCGGCGCCTCCGTCTTGGTTGAGTGTGGCGAAACCTGCACCACTCGCGTCACCGTAGTCGAAGTCAAATCGCCGCGCGTCGTAGCTGATCGAATCAATCCACCAACCGGTGGAAGAGACCGAGGTATCGCTCGCCATGCGCCATCGGAGCGTCACATCACTGCCGATCATGCTATTGGGAAGTTGAACCGCGGTCTCGATGAACCCGCCGCTGTTGCCACTCCACGCATCGCGACCACTGATGGGGCTCCCGAACTGCGTGCTGATCGTGTCGTTGTAGCCGCCGCTCAAGAAGGTTGCTCCGGCACCAAGAATGTCCGTAAAACCGCCACCGTCGACGGAAATCTCGAGTACTCCGCCGTCGTATCCGATGTTCGCGCCCGCTTCGGTGTTGTAGAAATTTTGAAACCGAATCACGGTGTCGGGGACTTCAATCGGGATCGGTGGCGAATCGAGTCGGATATCGGTGACGTCCGCGATGTCGGGCGCGAAAGCACTATTGGGAGCCGTGTCGAACTGATCGGTGACCGTGGTCCACTCCTGATCGTTGCTGTTGTTCGTGGTCCAGCCAAAAGGCAGCGTCGGCGCTGCGCCGAAGTCAAAATCTTCGATCAGGACGTCTTCCCGATCCGGTGCGATGACGACCTGGTAGTCTTCCACCTCGCCGTCGAGGGCAAGTCCCGTTGGGCCTGCGCCGCCATTGGTGGACAATCGGAAGCGGGCGAAAGTGGTCCCCGCTTGCGCGGACAGCGGAACGTTGATCGCGATGTTTTGCGAACCGGCGACGACGCTCTGCGAAAAGACTTCGTTGGCGTTGTTGCCGAACGTCCCGTCGCCGTCAAAGTCGATGAAAAAGTCCAGGACACCGTTGGCACTTGCGGTGACTTGGACTTGGCTGCTCGTCCCCGGCAACAGCAGTTCGGTAAACACGACGCCGTCATCGTCACGGCCATCACTTGTTGCGGTGGCGTCGAGCACCGCGGGGGTTTCGGCGTCAGCCACCAATCCGAGCGTCGGTCCGGTCAGTACATGACGCGCGCCATCGTTGCCCGGTAGACTTCCGTACCCCAAGGCATCGCCGTAGTCCAACTCGGGGGCCGTCTGAAAGATCGCGATCGCGTGGTCTTCGACCTCGCCATCGGCGGCTGGGCCCGTCGGCCCCAGTCCACCTGCCGTGCTGATCCGTAAGCGAGCAAAGGTTTCCTCGACTGCATCGGCGGGAACGTTGATCGAAACGGTGTTCTCACCGGCCACCAAGGTTTGCCGCACGATCTCGGCCGCGGAGTTGCCGAAAACCCCGTCGCCGTCAAAGTCGACAAACAAATCGAGTTCGCTTGGTGCCGAGGCGGTCACCATCAACGCCCCGGACTGCCCGATGATCAACGGTGCTGGGATCGCCAAACCGTCTTCGTCCGGCCCGTCACCGACAGCCCCTGTGCTGGGTTGACCGTCGGCTTCCGTATCGACCAATAAACCAAGAAACGGGCCGCCCACGGTGTGCCGTGGTCCATCGTCCGCGAACAGCACCGCGTAGGGTTCGGGAGCGTCGCCAAAGTCGTCGGCATTGCTGATCGTGAAATTCGTGTCTGACAGGTCGAAGAAAACGTTGTTGGTCGGAACGACCTTGACCCTCGCCATGGAAGTCATCTGTTGCGGAACGACCACATCCTGGGAGCCATCGTTCGCCACGTTCGAAGCGAGCGTCGTGTCAAAGGTGATGCCGCCATCGGTGGAAAGCAGAATGTTGACGAAATCAGCGTTGATCTGCCCGCCGTCGGTCCCCGAGACATTCCACGAAACGGTCTGCGTCGACAGCACGGGCCAATCCACGGCCGTGTTGGGGCTGGTGACCGCGAACGGTTGGCCGGTATCGATGACGGTGAGCTCGATGTCATCGGTGGCAACGCCGCCGCCGCCCGCTTGGCTATCGCGCGCGGTCACTCGGAAATTGAGTGGGCGGTTTGTCGTCGGCAACGTTTCGCCGATCACCGTCGTGTTGTTCAATAGGTCCGACAACCGAGGAAAGGTTCGAGTCGGCGACTCCGTTGGATTCCAAACACGGAACAGCGGCCCTTGGCCATCATCGCCGGCGTTGACATCCCTTTGCGGACCGAGATCACGTTGCTCCCAACTGTACGTCACGATGTCGCCATCGGCATCGTTGCCCGTGGCGGTCAGTTCAAACGGCGTTCGCGCGGGAATCGTGTAATCCAGCCCTCCTTCAACCGTGGGGATCGTGTTGCCCGTCGCCGTGCGTAGACCAACCCCCGGAATGCGGTTGTCAACGTGGTTCAGCATTTCATCCAGACTGATCGAATGAAAAAACGGATCGCTGTTGCTTTGCAGATTGTCGTTGCCACAAATTCCCGCATAAGCCTGGATCGTCGAACCGCTCCCGGGCTCAAAGGCGGTGGATCCATTGCGGTTGCCGCCGGAGCACGAACCGCTGTCTCCGTTGAAGGTGTGATTTCCACCGAATTGGTGCCCGATTTCATGGGCCACAAAGTCGACGTAGAAAACGTCGTTGATCGGTGACGGCAATCCCGTCACGCCGCGCGCTTTTCGACCGCTGATGCCCACCGACCCCAGTGACGCAACCCCGCCCCCGCCGGTTGAGAAGACATGACCTACATCATAGTTGGCGTCACCGATGATGTTGTCCACGTTCGACTGGTTCTCGCCGAGCAACGTGATGCCATTATTATTTGTGTATGGGTCGGTTGCCCCATTGGTGTAGACGAGCAAGCTGTTGTTGGGCACCAACTCAAAGCTAATCGACAACTCGGTTTCGTAGATTCCCGTGACGCGATTGACCGCCGTCACGATTGCCGCTTGGCCGGCAGCGACCGTTCCTCCGTGGAACGTCGTGTACTCACCGGTCGCCGCGACCGCGAGTCGATAGGTTCGCAACTCGGTTCCTGTCCGCGGCGTTTCTTCGGGAGACTCGTCTTCATCTTTGCTGCCAGTTGACTCGCCTTCAGCCGTGCCGCCATCGGCACCGAACACCGTGATGTCGGAAGCCCCGCCCGTCTCGGAATCCGGTTTATCTTCCGTCAGTCCGCCCGGTGGCAATACATCCGGACGAAGAAAGTCACCCGCAACGAAGTAACTCGCGTAGAGGCGATCATCGGAATAGTAAAACGGATCGACCAAGTAGTTACCCTCCGTCGACAACACCATCGCATGGAAGCCGTTGGGAGTGAGGTCGCCATAGAGACGGTCACCATTGCCGCTCAGGCTGACGCCGGTAAAGGTCTGAAGCTCAGGAAACTGCGCTGCCAAACCTGGTGACATCACACCGTTTGCGCGGACCTCAAAGACTTCGAAGGCACCGTCTGGGCGAGGCACCTGGATCTGGCTGGCCTCGTTCAAACGTAACGAACCTAGTTCTCGCTCCATTGCGGCACGGTCCAGCGTCAACAGACGAAAGTCCTGCGCCCGGATCGGCGAGATCTCTGGAGAGACCGCGAGGTCCGTCAACTCACGAACCGGTCCTTGCACCGCATCTCGTTCCACCCACCAATCAAACGGTTGGGCTAGGTCCGCAGAAAGCTGCGCGGCGAGCAACATGCGGCGTTCGCATGGCTCGAATTTCAAAGGGCGACGTTTCACAGGACACCGTGCGATCAAGAAGAGAACCGAATGAAAAGAGAATTCGCTATGAGTGTGGACAGGCGTCGATCTCGAATCAAGACATCTCGCCGTCTGCGCGGCTCTGTTTGCCACATCGGTACGCTAGTATCAAACACGATCGCTGGCTGTCGGCGCGACGCCAAGACTCATCACTCCAATGCCGAGACCCGCTGATGGACCCCAAAGACCCTCCGGTGATCGTGGAACAACACTATCCGGTATCCCCCGATCGGCTGTGGCGATCTATCACCGAAGCGGGTGAAATGCGGGCCTGGTTCTTCGATCAGATTGATGACTTCCAAGCGGTGGACGGATTTGAAACCACCTTCGTCGTTGAACTCGATGAAAAGAAATACGTGCATCGTTGGCGAATCAGCGGCGTGAAACCATCGGAACAAATCGTCTACGACTGGAGCTACGACGGACTCCCGGGCCGCGGAATGGTCACATGGAAGATCGCCGCCACCGAAGAGGGAAGCCGGCTCGAGTTGACCAACGAAATCTTGGAAGCGTTTCCTGACGACGACCCCGCTTTCACTCGTGAAAGTTGCGTCAATGGATGGACCTATTTCCTCCAGGAAAGCTTGAAGCTTTACCTGGAGGATTCTGTCGATGAAGTGGCCTAGCCGCGTCGATCACGGACCGCCGACACGCAGTCGCCGATTGACGCTTCGGAAGATCGCCAGGTACGCGAGAATTGCGAATGCCGCGATCGCGAACATGACCGACCAAAGCACCGAAGCGCCGTAGTCGCTCAGCAAGCGCCCGCCGATCGGTGCTCCCACCGTCAACGCGCACGCAAAACTCATCGTGTACATGCCGAGGTACCGAGCCCGGAGTTCGGGTGGCGCCATGTCCGTCACGATCGATTGCTGAAGCGGCGCTTGAATGATCTCTCCGAGCGTCCACACCACGATGGTGAACGCCAACACAAGGCCGCTGACGGCGATACCCGTGAGCCCGAATCCGATCCCGATCAAGATGCCGCCGAGGGTCAACATCGCCATCGCATTGAATCGCTGTAGCCAATGAGTCAACGGAAGTTGCAATAGCACAATCATCACCCCATTGATGGAAAGCAGCATTCCCAACTCGACGTTGCTGAATCCAGACTGCTTCATGAACAACGGCAGCGTCGAGAACCCTTGCGTGAACACGATGCCAAGCAGAAACGTTGCGAGGCAGAACGAAAGAAACGTCGGATCGCGCCGGATCCGCCCCATGGCCTCACCAAGACCGATTCTTCGTGTCTCACCTTCTTCTTGCTCCGCGGCCGGCGCCGTTTCTTTTACCAGCAGCAAGATCACGCCACCGTAAATGGCGGTCGTGAATGCATCACCCAAAAACAAAAGTGAATAGTCGTACTTAGCGATCCAGCCACCGAGCGGTGGTGCCACCGCAAAACCCAAGTTGATGGAGATGTACATCAACGCGAATGCGTGCGGCCGTCGCTCCGCCGTCACCAAGTCGCCGATCATCGCCGACGCGGACGGACGATACATTTCCGCGACCACCGCAAACGCGGCGATGTTCAATAGGAAAAACCATCGATTTGATTGCGTGGAAAGCAACAGCAACAGCGCACCACCGCCAAACAACGCCGTCAGCATCACCGGCTTTCGACCCCAGTGGTCTGCCAATTGCCCGCCCAGCAGCGATCCTATGATCGAGCCGAGACCCACGGCACCCAAGCAGGTCGTGGCGAACGAGACTCCGAACCCGAGTTTTTCACTCGCGTAGATCGTTAGAAAGATCAACACGAACGATCCCGCTCGGTTGATAAAACTGCCCAGGCAAAGGATCCAAACCTGGGTCGGCAGGGATTGATAATGACCGAACATCGACACCGCTCGTGCTTTTCGGGCCGTCGCCCGAGCGACGCGAAGAAACTGCAACACAGGACCGGAAGGCAACCACTTCCGCTGTCCAAGGCGGACACTTCAGTTTCGCAAACGTTCGCCTTATTTTGCCCAAATCTTGGTGACTGTGAAATCGCCGGTTCTCAACCGGTTCTCTACGAAACCGACCGTCAAGCGGCAAGACGCTTCCTGCGTCGTGCGAACGCCCAACACGACTGCTATTCTCTGAGTGGTGATGATCTTGGAGTTTTCGCTACGACGCCCAGTCAACATGCCGCCTCGTGGTTCGAAAACGTATGGAATCAAAGAAACGAGACCTACCTTCGGAACAATCTCCGAGTGGATGTGACCGCATCCGGATCGGAAGTTCGGGGCACCGGAAAGACGACGGCGGGGCCCGGGTCCAGCAAGGTGATTGCGACCGTCGACGACTTCGTGGTGTTTTGGCGAGGGCTTCTCAATGCCATCGATCCCTTCAAGATTGGCATCAAGCGGGTCACCGAGGAACGTGACGAGGTTTCGAGCATCGCGGAACTGACCGGACGCGACATCAAAACGGGAGTCGATGTGTCGTTTCACGTCGCGTTTTGGATCCGCATCCAGGATAACGTGATCGTCGAGGCAGAAAACGTCGTTGATTTTCACCGTTACCTCGCTCAGGTTCGCCCCGATCATGAGCACACGCTCCGCGATCACCTGGGGATGGATGCTTGACTGACACTTCGAACACCGGGAAGAAAGAGCGTTAGCGTGGTTTCTTTTTCAACAACTTCTGAATCGCCGCAGCCTCCGCGTCGGCGTCGTACTTTGGGTTGGGTTCCGTCGGCACCGGCGCGTTGAGTGCGGTTCGCCATGTCTTCATCGCGGAATGAAGTCGGTCGCGGACGTTCACGTTTGACGAAGCAAGATTAGTTGACTCACCGGGATCGGTTTCGAGATCGTACAGCTCCAGATCGCCGTCCTCAAAGTACTCGTGCAGCTTCCATTTACCGGAACGAACGACGCCGACCGGCCGCGTTCTGTAGAGCACGTCGCGTTGCTGATCGATTCGCGAGTAGCCCTGCAAATAAGCTGGGAAGTGCCAGAACAATGCGCGGTCAAACTTGGTCGAGGACTCGCCCTTGAGTAGCGGTGTCAGAGCGACGCCGTCCAGTGTTTGTTCTGGCAACTCCGCGCCCGTCATGTCGCAAAACGTTGGGTAGAGATCGACATTGATCACCGGCGTTTCGCAGGTGGAGCCTGGTTTCGTCACACCCGGCCAGACTACGAACATCGGTTCTCGGATACCGCCTTCGTAATACGTTCCCTTGTATCCCTTCAGCGGGCTCATCGAGGTCGCGGGACCATAGCCACCGTTGTCACTCGTGAAGACAACGATGGTGTTGTCCGTTTGGCCCAACGCTTCGATGGTTTTCATGATCCGACCGATGCCGATGTCAACCGCTTCGATCATGGCAGCCATCACCGCATGATTGTGCAATTCACCCGGCGGCTTGTTCTTGTACTTTGCGACGCGCCCCGGCTCGGCCTGCAGCGGTGTGTGCACTGCGAAATGGGTGAGGTAGAGGAACCACGGCGAGTCGGAGTCGGAATCAGACTCGATGAAGCGGATCGCCTCTTCGGTCAGACGATTGGTCAGGTATTCGTCTTTGGGCGCATCGGCGAGTTCATCGATTCTTGGGTGCGGCGGGTAATAACCGCGCGGAGGACTGCCACTATGCGTGCCCGCGAAGTTGAAGTCGAAGCCGTACGGCAAAGGGTCTTTGCTGAGGTGCCACTTGCCGATCGTGCCGGTTCGATAACCTGCATCGTGAACGCAGTGAGCCCAGGTGCGGATGTCGGTTCGCAGCGTGTCGGTTCCCGCGACGTGTTTCAGTTTGCCGTGATTCGGTTTGCCTCTGCGGCCGGTCCCGACGTTGTAGATTTCGTGTCGAGGGGTGTATTGGCCCGATAGCAAACATGCCCTCGCCGGGGCACAGTTTGCCGCCGCGGAGTACGCGTTGGTGAACACCATCCCACGGGCCGCCAACGCATCGATGTTGGGCGTTTCGTAAAAGTCACTTCCCATGAAACCGGCGTCACGCCATCCGTAATCATCCAAGAAAATGAACAGGACGTTAGGTCGAGGGGCGGCGCTCGCAACGTTGGCAACCAGGGTTACAAGCACTAACGCGATGGGGCGAATCAAAAGCATGGCGGGCTCGCGTGAGATCGACGGGAGCCACGCATGATACACGCCAGGCCGGTTTGTGCGTGTTCGTTGGTCATTCGGGGACAGAGCCCATCCCGAATTCCCCGAGCACATCGGGGGAACACTAATCGACACTGAGATTCACTAATCAGACGGGAGGCACGTCGTGCTGGGGTGAGGATAACCACGAAACACACGAACAACACGAAAGGGGAAAGAGTAGCTCTGTCCCTAAATGAGCGCGATCCTGGGTTGGGACAGGGACGTGGTGGCCGAAGGGCTTCTCCGACGACGGCTGACAACCACAGAGGACACGAAGGACACAGAGAGTTCGTCAGGGACAGAGCACAATTTGATGAGAGAGTTCGTCAGGGACAGAGAGAGTTCGTCAGGGACAGAGCACAATTTGATGCGAGCAAAGTCCGTCGGGGACAGAGCACTACGTGGTTCAGAGTCACACCGAGAGGGAGAGGGGAAACGCAGAGACGCCGAGGGCGCAGAGTCGAAGTGCCAGTTTGTCAGCAGTTTGTCAGGGACAGAGCACATTCGAAGTTTCCGTTGGCAACGGAGAGCACTTCGGCGACAGAGCCCATGCGGAATTCCTGAGCACATCGGGGGAACACTAATTGGCACTGATGTTCACTAATCAGAAGGGAGCACGTCGTGCTGAGGCGAGGGGAACCACGAAACACACGAACAACACGAAAGGGAATGAGTTCATTCGGCAAAGTCCGCCGGCTAGGTCCACCGGGGACAGAGCACGTCTGGAGCGTTGGGTCATTCGGGGACAGAGCCCATGCGGAATTCCCGAGCACATCGGGCGCACACTCATCGGCACTGAGAGTCACTCATCAGAAGGAGGCACGTCGTGCTGGGGTGAGGGGAACCACGAAACACACGAACAACACGAAAGGTCAAGAGCTCATTCGGAGAGTCCGTCGGGGACAGCGCGTAACGTCCGCCGGGGACAGAGCGCGTAACGTCCGCCGGGGACAGAGCACTTCTGGGACTACGTCTCCGACTCGGCGACCTCAGCGTCTCTGCGTTTCCACTCTTCCTTTACGGCTGTGACTCGTCGGCGGATCTAGAGAGTGCCAGTTCGTCAGGGACCGAGCACTTCGACAGAGCTGCGCCGGGGAACGGGACAGAGCGTCGGGGGACAGAGCACTTCGGTCACTTCACGATTCTTGATGACTTCGTCATACTCGCGTGCTTTTCGTGTCCCGGGCACTGATGAGCATGTTCGACGATAAAATCTCCTACACGGCAGTCACCTTCGACGACGTTCTGCTGGAGCCGCGGTACAGCGAGGTTGTGCCTAGTGAAGTTGACGTAAGTACACGTCTCACGGCTCGAATCGCACTTCAGATTCCCCTCGTGTCGTCCCCGATGGACACCGTCACCGAGTCCGAGATGGCGATCGGACTGGCGAAAGAGGGCGGTCTGGGCATTATCCACAAGAACATGTCGGTCGCGTCTCAGACCGAGGAAGTGCTGAAAGTCAAACGCTCCGCCAACGGGATCATCATCGATCCCGTTACTCTTCCCCCCGAGGAGAAGGTCGGGAGAGCCGCCGAACTGATGGACGAGGCCAAAGTCTCTGGGATCCCCATCGTTCATGCCGATCGAACGCTGGCCGGCATTCTCACCCGTCGTGACCTTCGCTTCCTAGAAGACCCAGACCTCCCAGTCTCTGAGGTGATGACTCGTGAGAACTTAGTCACGGGAACGGGAAATGTAACGCTTGAGGAAGCTGAGCGAATTTTAACGGCAAAAAGAGTCGAGAAGCTTTTGCTGATTGACGAAGAAAGGAAACTAACGGGACTGATTACGATCCGCGACATCGACATGATGAAGCGGTTTCCGTTCGCTTGCAAAGATTCGCAGGGAAGGCTGCGGGTCGGCGCGGCGCTGGGAGTCGGTGATCTGCCCCGTGCCGAGGAATTGATCCGGCAAGGCGTCGACTTGTTGGTCGTCGACTCGGCACATGGCCACAGTAAAAACGTGGTCGAGACGGTCAAGGAGATTAAGGCACAGAGCGGCTGGGACATCGACGTGATCGCGGGCAACATCGCGACCGCCGAAGGAGCGAAAGCTCTGATCGACGCGGGCGCAGACGCGATCAAGGTCGGTATCGGTCCTGGTTCAATCTGCACCACGCGCGTGATCAGCGGCGTCGGTGTGCCGCAGGTCTCTGCGATCTTGAGTGCGGCTTCGGTCGCGAAGGAACGAAACATACCCGTCATCGCTGACGGCGGCATTCGCTTCAGCGGTGACATAACGAAGGCCATCGTGGCCGGAGCCAGTACCGTGATGATCGGCAGCCTGTTTGCCGGTTTGGCGGAAAGTCCTGGCAAGGTGATCCTGTACCAAGGAAGAACCTTCAAGGCTTACCGAGGAATGGGTTCCATGGGCGCGATGGTCAAAGGCAGTGCCGATCGTTATCGCCAGAAGGGCGTCCAAGCAGGCAAGCTTGTCCCCGAAGGCGTGGAGGGTCGCGTGCCATACAAGGGTCCGCTCAGCGACTTCGTCTTCCAATTGGTGGGCGGTCTACGAGCGGGAATGGGATACCTGGGAACAAGCACGATCGAACATCTGAAACGTGATGGAAAGTTTATTCGCGTTTCCGCTGCGACGGTGAGGGAGAACCATCCGCATGACATCGCGATCACTCAAGAAGCGCCGAACTACAGTCCGGAGGTCCACTCCGAAACGCCGTGATCTGGTGGCCGGAAGGCGACTGTTTAGAACGACGGTGCTGATCACCTGCGCGTGGTCCGCTGCGGCCGCATCGGCGCAGACCGGCTCGACCTCATCGACGACACCCGACGGATGGAACCTCCGCTGGCGGAAGAGCGCAAAGGTCCAGCCAAAGCCGGTTCACGTTCCTCGCGAGGATGTCTTTGCCCAGCGGCCGGCTACGCAGCCGCCGGCTACGCACACACCGGTTCAAAACGTCTTGCCGCCGCAGCAGCCCGCGATCCGCCAAGTCACGTACGAGCAACCAATCTCGCAAGGCCGAAATGCGTTTCATCAGGCAACACCGCCTCGACAACTCCGTCGCGAACCGGCGTTCACTCCCATGGTTCGCCAAGCCGCTCACCAAACACCTGCTACGACTTCGGGTGATTACACTCCCGCCGGAAACGCCAACGTCGACGCGTCACGGGTCGCCAACGCGAATCCGAATGAATTCTTTGACAATCCCTTCGGCGATTCCCGAATCCCTTCGGCCGTCGAGTCAAATCGAAACGCAGTCCGTTTCGCGCAAGGAACAGCTCCGCAGGGTTCCGCACCCTCGGCGCGTCCCAGCCTACCGCCCGTCGGGCAAGGAGCCGCGACACCAGGATCGACTCCACAAGTACCCTCCACGCAGTCACGCTCAATCCTGATTCCCGAAACACTGCCGAGCGCCGCAACGCCGGATCCGATTCAATTACCCGGAGGTGGAGCCCCGGCGGGAAGTGCGCCAGAACTTCCGATGCCGGGCAACGGTCTGCGAGGAGCGACTCCGCAGGCTGAATTACCCGCTCCGAGCGCGGAGTTGCCGGCGCCCGCACAGGACTCACCTGGGCTGCGAGACCTGCTGGAACAGGGCACCGAAAGCATGGAGGAGTCTTCGCAACGGACAGGTCCATCCACCGATAACGCCGAAGCGTCGCAGGACACCGAGTCACCCTCCGACCGCGAGGGCGAGCCGGCTCCGTACAAGAATCCCTTTGATCGACCAAGGACCGATCCGTCGCGGTCAACCGACGGAGACTCGGATCCTCAACTGAGCCGTCCGAGTCGGGATGTCATCGCACCCAATGAACTGAGTTGCGAAGAGTTTCGAAAGCGGATTTCAAGAAACACCATCGACAAGCTGACCCTCGACATCAGCCCTCCATTCCGACCTGATGTGTTTGAGAACGCTGAGTTCGAAAGACAACGCGAACGATTTGATCGGGAGCAGCAGGCGCGCGACTGGACGAATCTCGACGGTCAACGCATCGCGACCGGTAGGTTCGTCGATCTCGCGTATGAAAAAGTGGTGATCGAGAACGCTTCGGGGGCTCGCGAGGAATTGTCCATTCACAACGTCGGTGAAAGCGATCTCGCCTACATTTCGGACAACTGGGGACTTCCCAAAGAATGCTTGATCGAGCAAGTCGCTTACACGCCGCGGACTTGGACGGCGACGACGATGACGTGGAAAGCATCCAACATCTGCAGCAAGCAACGCTACTACGAGCAGGTGAATCTTGAGCGATATGGTCACACCGCGGGGCCCGTGTTGCAGCCTATCGTTTCATCGGCTCACTTCTTTGCGAACATCGCCATCACGCCGTACAAAATGGGAATTCATCCTCCGAACGAATGTCAGTACGCTTTGGGCTACTATCGCCCGGGCAACTGCGCTCCTTGGATTGTTCCCCCGTTCCCGATCAGCCCTCGTGGGGCCTTGGCTCAAGGTGCCTTTGTTTCGGGAATGTACTGGTTGATTCCCTAGCCGATAGGACATTGGTCGATTCAAATGTTGGTCATCAAGCAATTGGATCTGACGGGGCTGAGGCAATTCGCCGATGCCGTTGTACGTCACGGTCCCAGGCAGCTTGTGATCGGCCTGGTGGGGACCCTCGGCGCGGGCAAGACGACTTTCACTCAGTGCCTGGCCGAGGCGGCCGGAGTCGATCGGGAAGATGTCACGAGTCCGACGTTCACGTTGATGTCCAGTTACGAAGCAAAAGTTGCTTCGGGTGAGATTCGCTTACATCATCTCGATGCCTATCGTCTTGCGGACGAGGATGAATTCCTCGAGTTGGGCGTGGAAGAGTTGTTCGATGCGGAAAACACTTGGGTGTTGATCGAATGGGCAGATCGTGTCGCGTCAGTGATGCCGAGGCAAACGATCTGGATTGAATTGGAAATGGCCGGCCAGGATGCACCGGATCGCCGCACCGTGACAATGCGATGTGACGATCCCGCGGTGCTTTCATCGCTGGGCCGCATCGGCGATGACCTGGTCATTCCAGAGGATGACCTTCCATCGACGTGAGGACGAGTCGTTGAGCGACGATCTCACCGCGGTACCGCAATCTGTTCGCGAGCGACTGATCCTTGCGCATCAGATTACGGCGATCCAACTCGTCAGCGGTGGGATGAGCGGCGCGAGCGTGTTTCGTTGTGAAGGACCGCAGCGGTACGCACTGCGCCGTTGGCCGCCGACCTCCGTGGCCCGCTTTCGAGAGATCCATCGCGTTGTCGAAACCGCGGGTGGCGAATGCAAGCTCTTTCCGAAATGGCACATCGCCGCAGATCAAAGCGATCTCGTTCTTGATGAACACCGGGTGATCTGGGACCTGTGCGACTGGATGCCCGGTGAACCGCTGGAAACATCCGCCACGCAGGAACAAATCGTCCGCGGCGTCGCTGCGATCGCGATCGCTCACCGCGGCATGGCTCGTCTCGGGGAAGACGTCGGAACCTCCGCCGCCGTAGCCGAACGAATCCAACGTGTCCGAGCCATTCAGAGGCAACTCCCTCGAGCACTCGCAAGGATCGATGGAACGCCCTCGCAGCTGCTGTCGACGCTGCAGGAGGCGCGGCGAGTCTTGATTCGATGGGAGACGGTCTGGGACGCGCTCACCCGACGATTGGCGTCGCTGGAACAGGACCAGTTTTTGCGGCATTTCGTGCTTCGCGACATCCACCGCGAACATATCCTTTTTCAGGACGGGACACCTTCCGGAATCATCGATTTCGATGCGATTCGACGCGACACGCCGCTGCTGGACCTCTCCCGTTGGGTGGCGGGTTTTGACCAATTCAGGGACCGGCCGGCAGAGGTCATTGATGCGGCTCTGGCGGGATATCGCGGCGAAAAGCGATTCCGAGCTGGAACAGACGGTAGTCAGGACCGTAAACTAGTCGGCTTACTGGCCGCCGCTACGACGTGGATCGGCTTGGCAAATTGGGTGGTCTGGATCGCATTGGACTCGCGACAATTCTCAGATTGGCAGCGTGTGCGAATGCGAATCGCCCGATTAGTCGACTTAGCCCCTCGACTCCGCGACTGGATTTGAAGCCTTCTTTCTCGGCGTCGCCACGACGCGACGTCATTCGGTTGTGACTTTCAAAGCGATGAATACAGCTCAACGTCTCTCTCAATTCGTTTGCGGGTTTGTCCTTCTTCTGACGTTCGGTGGCACCACCGTGTCAGCTCAGTCGGAGTTCGGCGGGTTCGATCAGTCGGGTGACGTTTTCGGTGACGTCAACTTCGGTGAGCTCGGGTTCGACAACGGCGAGCCGACGACGTGGTCTGCGAAGTACTTTGCCGACGGCGACATCGGCCGCATTGAAATCGAGGTGTCGATCGGTTCTTCCTGGCATGTCTACTCAGCAACGCAGCCACCTGGAGGCCCGTTGCCGACGCGCTTTTCGATCGCCAGCCCGGACGCGGTATCGATTGAAGGAGACTTCGAGCCGAACGAGGCACCCGAGAGTAGCGTTTCGGAGACTTACCCCGGAATCCAGATCGAAGAACACGTCGGAGTGGTTCGGTGGTCCGCGCCGATCTCATTGCCGAGTGAGCAACGCGGAAGCATCAAGGTCAAGGTAAAAGCACTAGCCTGTCAGACCGGTGGTTCGTGCATGCCGATCGATGAAACGCTCGTCGCGACTTACGCCGGACCGCTCCCGGACGACTCGGGGGAGCAGCCCGCTGCGACCGTCGGAAAGGCGGTCGATCAACTGACAAAATTCCTGGACGACGGCTACGCCGTTCGCTGGGAAGTAGGCGTTTCATCCTCAATCGCAGCGGGCGAACAAGGCCGGCTGGTCCTGCGAGCGATCCCGGAGAAGACATTCCACGTGTACCACGCGGTGGTCGACGACTCACGGTCGGCGACAAACTTTGTGGTCACTGAAAAAGCCGGTTTCCGAATCGGCGCGCCCACGACCAAGGATGAGATCATTTCCAAGTCGTTGTTCGCGGCCATCCCCGGCGTCGATGACGCTCCTCCCATCCGGTACCACAAGGGGACCGTCACGTGGGAGTTGCCGATCGAGGTCCCCGCGGAGACACCGGCGGGTGAATACAAGGTCGAAGGATACGTCGCTTATCAAGCTTGCACCGACACGAGTTGCCTTGGCCCCAAGGCTTTGAAGTTCATCGCCACCGTCTTGGTCGCCGACAAAACAAAGGCGATGCTGCAACCCGTCGAAGTTCAAGTTGCGAGCACGCGGACGGCGACCGATTTGGCTGGTGAAACAACATGGGTCGACGAATTTAAGGTCACTTCGACCGCCGACGTTAATTCGAGTCCGCCTGCGACGCGAGGTGGCGCTGCCCCGAAGAAGTCTTCGCGGGATGGCAAGCAAGCCAACGGTTTCCCCGCCGGCGCGGCGACGAGAGGTGGCCAGTTGGCTGAAACGCAGGATGATTTTGGCGAGGACGCGTTCGTTGCCTCGCCGGAGTCAAACACTTCGTTTGGAATCATTCTGTTGATGGCGTTCGGCGGAGGAGTGATTTTGAATCTGATGCCCTGCGTCCTGCCGGTAGTCGGCATCAAGATCATGAGCTTCGTCCAACAAGCCGGCGAAGATCGAAAACGTGTTTTCGCGCTCAACTTTGCTTACTCGGCTGGCATTCTCGCGGTGTTCGCGCTGCTTGCGGTGCTCGCCGCTGCCTTCTCATTCAAGTGGGGTCAGCAATTCCAGCTCTTTGAATTGCGACTGGGATTGACGGTGCTGATTTTCGCGATGGCGCTTTCCTATCTCGGCGTCTGGGAGTTGCCGACGCCTGGTGTGGTAAGCTCCGATGCATCGCAGAATTTGCAGGATCGCGAAGATCTCACCGGGGCATTCTTCAAGGGCACGTTCGCAACGGTTCTCGCAACACCCTGTAGCGGTCCGATGCTGGGTACCGTTTTCGGTGTCACCGGAGGGATGGGGAGCACCGAGAAAGCGATCGTGTTCCTGACCATCGGTCTTGGAATGGCGATCCCCTACGTGATCCTCGGGCTGTATCCGTCGGCCGTCAGGATGTTGCCCAAGCCGGGTGAATGGATGGTTACGCTCAAGGAGTTCTTGGCGTTTATGTTCCTGGGCACCGTCGCTTACTTCTTCAACCAGTTTCGTGATGGTCAAAAGCTGGCCGTCTTTGTCACGTTGATCGGAGTTTGGTTCGGCTGTTGGGTGATCGGCAAAGTTCCGCCCTGGGAAGTGCTCCAAAAGAAGATACGCGGATATACGGTCGGTGTCGGAAGCGCTGTCGCCATCGGTTGGCTCGCATTCGGCTTTCTCGTCAAAGTGCCGCCGCCGGTCGACTTGGATAACTCGAAAATCCAATACATCGTCGACAAACATTTGAAATGGGAACCCTACAGCGAAGCGAGGCTGCAGGCGTTGCAAGAGGAAGGCAAGACGGTGATGTTGGACTTCACCGCCGCGTGGTGCCCCAACTGCATCTACAACAAGAAGACGGCGTTAGACACCCAAGTCACCAGCAAGCTGATCGCCGAATTGGATGCCGTCGCGATGCTCGCGGACTGGACCGATGAGAACGACGAGATCAAGGAAAAGCTGGATCAACTGGAGAGCGAATCGATTCCGATTCTCGCGATTTATCCCGGCTCGCGTCCCGATAAGCCGATCGTGCTTCGCGATGTCGTCTCGCAGAACACTGTGCTCAAGGCACTTCGAAGCGCTGGTCCCAGTCGCGCGTCGGATTCGGTCGCGGTCCGCAACGTCAAAGGGACGGCGACTGAACAGATCAAGTAGAGCTTCCTCCGCTCTCTTCTTTGGTGTCGCATGCCTAACTTCTCCTTGAATGTCGAGGATACGATCGTCGCGATCGGTTCCTCGCACTCGCCCGCGAATCGAGGTGTTGTGAGGCTTTCCGGGCCCAAGTGCTTGGAGATCGCACATCGTTTGGGCGTTCAGAGCCAACCGAAGTCGGCCCATCGGCTAGAGATCCAACTGGACTTGGGCGAGCCGCTTGGGGTCGTTCCGGCTGCGGCACTGATCTGGCCCAATCATCGCAGTTACACCGGGCAACCCTCGGTCGAGTTCCACGCGGTCGGCTGCTTACCGATTCTTCAGTCGATCGTCGAACGATTGATCGAGGCCGGAGCAAGGGCGGCGCGTCCCGGTGAATTCACGTTGCGCGCCTTTCTCGCTGGCCGCATGGATTTGACCCAAGCCGAGGCGGTGCTCGGCGTGATCGAGGCCGAAGACCGTGGCAGTCTCGATCACGCGCTACGACAGTTAGCGGGAAACCTCTCTCAGCCCCTCGAAAACGTCCGTGGCGAATTACTCGATCTACTAGCCGACGTGGAAGCGGGATTGGATTTCGTCGACGAAGAGATTCAGTTTATCACCGACACGGACTTGATCGTGCGACTGCGTTCGATCGCGGCTTCGATCAAGAATGCACGCGATCAATTCTCGAGCCGTCGCCAGGATCGATCGGATACGGTCGTTGCCCTCCGTGGGCTGCCGAATGCGGGGAAGAGCCGTCTGCTCAACCGATTGGTAGGGAGAGATGCCGCAATCGTCGCCGACGTTGCCGGCACCACTCGCGACGTCGTCATGGTCAACGTGACCTGGGACGAGCATTCGATTCGATTTCTCGACACCGCGGGGATTGAGGAAACAGAGGATCAGTCATTGCTGGGGAAGATCTCGACGCGGGCTCAAGAGCAGGCGCGACGGGCGAGTGGCGACGCCGACATACGAGTATGGTGCGTCGATCAGAGTGACGCCGACGCAATGACCGTTCAGGCGTCCATGCAGGCCATCGCCAAAGAAAGGCGTCGCGGGGTCGATGATGTCTGGGTCGCGACCAAGTGTGATCGCGCGAACTCCCCCGTCCCCGACGGTTGGATCCCTACCAGTTCGACCTCCGGTCAGGGAATCGATGTCTTGCGACGTCGCCTGATCGACCTCATTGAATCGCAAAGCCAGTCGGATTCCAACTCGGTGATCGGGACCGCCGCCCGATGCACCGGCAGCTTGCTCGCCGCGGAGGACGCGTTGCGGTCGGCGATCGGATACGTCGAAGGTGACGACGGGCACGAGTATGTCTCCGCGGAACTGCGAATCGCGGCCGATGCGGTTGGCGAAGTCACCGGCGTCGTGTACACCGATGACGTTCTCGATCGCGTCTTCAGTCGCTTTTGCATCGGAAAGTAGTCGCCATGGCACCCAATCTGCTGAGATCGAGTATCCACTCAACACCGCTGGGTCCCATGGTGTCGAAATGGACCGACGCGGGACTGTTTTCGTTGGTTTGGGACGCGGACGGCTCTGGTGAGAAATGCGACGCGAAAGCCTGCCGCTTGCTCGATGCCCAGTTGGAACGGTACTTCAAAACGGGCGCGAGCGATTTCAGCGAGATTGATCTCGATACCAGCGGATGGTCACGCTTTCACCATCTTGTGTATGAGCGGTGCCGCGAGATTCCCACTGGCGAAACGGTCACCTACAAAACACTCGCCACGAGGGCTGGCAACGCCGCCGCGAGTCGAGCCGTCGGCGCTGCGATGGCCCGCAACCGAGTCTTACTCGTGATTCCATGTCATCGTGTCATTAGCGCTGGCGGCGGACTCCGTGGTTTCAGCGCTCCCGGTGGGCTGGAGACGAAGAGGTATCTGTTGGACTTGGAATCCAAACAAAGCTTTCTGCATCTGGAGGCTCCGTGCTGAAGACCGCTGAAGAAAGCCGTTTCGCGTTCGGTGAGAACTGGCGTTCTTTTCTCGAAACGCTGGATGATCAGCGGATTGATCAAGCGACGAAGTCACTCGCATCGTTGCTTCGCTTGGACTCGGTGTCGCAACCGCTGGCTGGCAAGACGTTTTTGGATGTTGGCTGTGGTAGCGGCTTGTTTTCACTTGCCGCGACACGGCTCGGGGCGACAGTCACCTCCATCGATTATGATCCGCAGTGTGTCGCATGTACCGGCGAACTGCGCGAACGATTCGGGGCCGGCGGGCCAACTTGGTACGTGCGTCAGGGTTCGGTCCTCGACGAAGCGATGATGGAATCGCTTGGCGGTTTCGACGTCGTGTACAGCTGGGGCGTCTTGCATCACACCGGCGAAATGAATCGCGCGATTCATAACGCGGCTGGCCGGGTCAACGCGGCAGGCCATCTTGCCGTCGCGATCTACAACGATCAGGGCGGTGCGAGTCGCCGCTGGCACTGGATCAAACGAACCTACAACCGCTTGCCATCAGTTTTACGACCTGCGTGGGTGGTCCTGATCGCGGGCTTTTACGAATGCAAATTCGCGGCCGCGCGGGCATTGCGAGCCAAGAGTCCACTGCCGTTCGCGGATTGGCGTGCGAAGAAGGCGGATCGGGGAATGTCAGTGTGGCATGACTGGGTCGATTGGATCGGAGGCCTCCCGTTCGAGGTTGCCAAGCCCGAAGACATTGCGATCCCGCTAATCGACCAGGGCTTTCGACTGATCAACCTCAAGACCGTTGGTAATGGATGGGGTTGCAACGAATACGTCTTCCGGCAAGCCGGTGATTCGTAACACTCGGCAAAGGCATCTTGTAACGCTCGAGAGCGTTTAGGCTGACAAGCCTGACGTATTCCGTTCACGAGCACCGCTCCGCTGAGCGCGAGCACGATGAGTGGCGATCAACGTCGACGATTGTTCCGCCACCTATCCCCCGCTCCCTTTCAATCTTTCCAGTGTTTCGTGGTTCCCACACTCGAATCAGGAGTGCTGCTCAGCTCAACGCGACAACTGGAAATCAGTGTTGATGAGTGTTCCCACCGATCACTTTTCGTGTCTTTCGAGTGTTTCGTGGTGAACCCCATCCGCAACCTTTGGATTCGAGCACTGCTCTACTTGGCATGATGAGTGGAGACTAGCGTCGATTGGTGTTCCCCGTCCCAAATGCTGCCTTTGACCACACCCAGCCAGGCCGCAGGGTGAGTCAGATCCGCCATTGGCTGTTCAGAAAACTTCACGGCCGTCAACTGCCGACTGTCCAACGAACCGCAGATTGTCGAGGCCGGGCAGCGCGGAGAAACCCAAACCAGATTGGTGGAATGAACGAGGCTACTGGCTTGTGGTCGCTCGCCGCGGTCCAGAACCGGACTCGGGGATCGCGTAGCCTGGGCGGACACCCGTCGCGATCACAATACCGACAACCAATGAAGCCAACGCGATCAGCATCCATGTCGCTCGGGCGGTTGCCATCCCGTAGCGATCTCGAATGCTCGCCATTGTCCGCAGCTCATAGGGCGCCGGCCATGGCCCGATGCTCGCCGCGAGTGCAAGCACCCCACCGACGACCGCGACTCCCGCGACTAGCAAATCGTTGTAAGAACTCACCGGCATGCCTCCATGTCAGACCCGTCCGCGTCACGATGCTTCAGATCACACATCGCTTCGTCGTAAACGGCGACGAACAGACTTGAGTTGGATTCGTGCCGTCTCCAAGTCGGGCACGATTTCGATCGCGTGCAGCAACGACACCTCCGCCGATCGCAGATCTCCCGCGAGCACTTGGCAACGCGACAAGCCCTGCCACGCGGCGTAATGAAATCGACATCGCCACAAACAGGCAACGAAGGACTGCCGCGCCTTGTCGTGTTCGTCGAGTCCATTCCAGCAGTTTGCCAACTGGAAATGGGCCTCCGCGTATTGCGGCGCCTGATCCGCAAGAATCATCGAGGGCGCCAGCGCGGCAGCGAATTCTCCCCCATCGGTCAAATGCATGATCTTCAGCAACTGTTGATGATGCATTGGGGCGGAGTCACGCAACAACAAGGACCGGAAAGAATCATCCGCGACCAATCGGACTCCGCGATCGTCATCACTTAACGCGCGTCCTAAAGCTTCGATGGAGGCGGAACCTCCAACCAGTCCCAATGCCATCGCCGCGGCTCGGCGGTGTTCGACGTCTCCCCGTGCGAGAATGCTCGTGAGAGTGTTTCCGGAATAGTGCTCGTCGACCTCCGCCGCGTACCGGGTTGCATTGGAGGATGCAAGCAAGCGGCGGTAGGCGGCCGTCAGACGAGTCGTTCTCACAAGGGGCGAAGTCACTGTAGCGTCCGTCAATGTTGTTGAGATCGTCGTGCGAGTTGCGTCTATACTACGGTGTGCACGACAGGCGACAAGCTCGCAACGCACAAACCGATGCGCCGACACCAAGCCATGTGCTCGTCGCGAACCATGAAATGGATGTGCACCGACTTGCCGGTCGCCGCACCGCAGTCGACCGCCCCCTCGGCGAGTCTAGTTACCGGACACGGCCTTCACAACTCTCACGACCCTTGCTCGTCGCTCACGACGCCATGATGCCCCTTAAGACGAAACTTCGCGGTCTCGCAGTCCCACTCGCGGGCGTCATCATCGTGATGTTTCTCGAGCGACCGGGCATCGGCCAAACTCTCACCGAGCGGAGTGAGTTTGTGCAAAAATTGCAGCAACCGTACTCCGCATTGGTCGAAGGAAACGAATTTCGCATTGCGCTTCGACAGGTGGCCCAGGGTGAGTCGAGCTCCAATGCTTTCGTGAACCTTTGGATTGATCGAAAAGTTGACCCAAACCTCCGAGTCTACCCCGGCGCACTCGGTTCCAACCGTTACGCATCGCTCACGAAGATTGCTGCTTCCGCTCAGTGCGTCTGCTATCCGATCGACGACTGCGTGCTCGTTGGAAGAAGCGAATGGGTCGATCGAATCGTCGCCAGCCTCTCGAAAAAGCGAGGGAGAGTCACGTCGAGCAGAATCGATGTGCGGTGGCCCGATCTCACCACGCCAACCGAAGCGCTTCAAACCACGATCCCCGGCGAAGCGGCGCTACCTCACGACCTTTGGGCGGCCAACGAATGGAAGCAAATCAGGGCGACGACCGCCGAGGCACTGATTCGAGGACAGTTTGCTTCGCCCGAACGTTTCGAATCTCGTTTTGCTCGCTCCTATCGCTTTGCCGATACCCAAGCCATCGAAGCATCGATTCTTGAATCCGATCCCACCGTGAAGTTTCGGCGATCCGGCGGTGCGATCGTTCTCACCGGCAGCGGAAGCGCGCATCGAATGTTTGTTGAAGCCTGTCTCGTCCGAAAAGAAATCGGAAGTCAAGCCACCGACGCCATCGCCACTCTCAAGAACGATCATCGAACCTTTAATTTAGAAGTCCGCAACGAACAGGCCGGCGCGGTCCTGAAGCAACTTGTCGGCGTCGCCCAAATTGCGTGTGAGTTCGACGCCGCCGCGAACCCGCAACTTCAGAAACTCGTCACATTCAAGGTCGAAGACAGCACTCTTTGGGACATCATCCAACAAGTCGGCCGCCAAGCCGGGCTGCGATTTCAGTCCGCCGACGGCAAACTGCGAGTCTCGCCAGACAGCGACCGCTCGCGTTGAAGCAGCATTCGAAATCGCTGCGTGGACGGCTGTTGGGAGGTCGTTCCTGGATGTCCTTTCCGCACCGTCGCCGAAGCGACAGCGTGATCGAGTTTCCGGACGCTGCCATTCAACTCCCGAAGCGGCGGCAAGCGTCGCGCCGCCGCTCCTTGCTCCGTTCGCGACCCGCGGCGAAACGCGCGGGTCGACTGAACCGATTGCGACGCAATACCTTCTGCAACCCGGCCTACAAAACAGTGCCGCACGAGGGTATGGTCCGGAGCTACACGCCTCCTCGAGATGCCACGCATGGTTGAGAACATACCGCTGATCACCCACCAGCACGACGGACTGACGATCGAGGGATACTCGCGCGCCGCCGTTCAGACGTGTTGGCGCGTGAACGAGCTTAAATTGCTTTTTGATGTCGGAGCGCAGCCCTGGGATTTCATGGGCACGCCCACCCTGTTTATCTCGCATGCCCACCTCGATCATATCGCGGCGCTTCCAGCCTACGTTTCGAGGCGCCGAATGATGAAGATGGATCCGCCGGTCATTTACCTGCCGGACTCCGCGGTCGATGACGCGTGGGAGATGCTGCAGGTCTTTCGCCGGCTAGACCGCGGCCCGATGCCGTGCGAACTAATCGGTTTGATGCCCGGCGATGAGATCGAGTGCGGACGCGAGTATTTGGTGGTTGCGGTCGCGACGCGACACACCATCACGTCGCTTGGCTTCATTGTCTATCACCGACGGCACAAACTGAAACCCGAGTACACGTCGTTATCCGGCCCTGAGATTCGCGACCTGAAGCTGTCCGGAAAAGAGGTTACGACCGAAATGCGAGTTCCGATCTTCGCGTACACCGGTGATACTTCGCCACCTGGATTGGACAACAACGAAGCGTTCTATCAAGCCAAGATCCTCGTAAGTGAATTGACGTTCGTCGCGCCTGAACACCGCAAAGAACTCATCCACAAGCACGGGCACATGCACATCGATGACTATCGGAAACGGGCCGATCGGTTCGAGAACGAACTGGTCATCGCGGGGCACCTCAGTACCCGATACCACGATCGTCAGGTGAAGACGATGGCCGAACGCGGGTTGCCCGGATTGCTCGACGGACGAATGAAGCTCTGGCTATAAAACGAAAGGAGACGAGCGTGAGATTCGCAGGTCTCCTCAGTTCTTGCGTCGGGTCGCGGGTCCCGTCTCTGTGGGTAAGACTATTCCCGCGGACAATCAGTGTTCGCTGAAGAACTTGATGCTTAGTGGGTACGACCATTGCTTTCCGTCGACCGCTTTGATCGCGGCAATGATTGGGAACACGATGCCTAGCAGGCCGACCACGATCAACATCGGAACGCCAATGATCAGGAACATCAAGACGAAAGAAACCGCGTAGTAGATCAGGCTGCTGATCAACCAGTTCATCATCGACGCGCCCTGACGTCGAGCCACCTCGGAGTCGTCTTTACTGATCAACCACATCACGATCGGCACAACGATTCCGAGTACCGAATAGGACAGCAACTGCGAAAGGTGCATCAGAGCGCAGTACGTGTTCTCAGACATGCCGTGGATCTGCCCCGGAATGCTTCCGCTTTGCATGGGAGCGGCTCCGTACGCGGGCGCCGCCGACTGCGTGTCCGCAGCACCGTGCTCGTTGATCACACGACGCTTCGCTTCTTCGAATTCGATTTCGCTTAATGAGCCGCTGTCACGCAGTTGTTGAAGGCGAGCCAATTCATCGGACAGTGGCATGGGCGTTGTTCTCCAGATTTCAGATAAAGTCTTGCTACCGAGTAGGCAAAAGCCTGTCGTTTCCGGGGCGCGCGGCCGCAACTGGGATAGAATCTCCGCTTCCCCGAGGAGTCCCCAAAATGCGCACGCTGAGACGATTCGTCGCCTGTTTGGTTTTCTTGCCAATCTTCGCAAATGCTCGGACGATTCCGGCAAGCGAACCCGAAAACCTACACCTTTTCCTGCTTGCCGGTCAATCAAATATGGCCGGTCGCGGCAAGATTGATGCGGCGCAAAACAAACCACACGACCGCATCTTGATGCTTAACAAAGCCGGAGACTGGGTGCCAGCGACGGACCCCCTGCACTTTGACAAACCGGGCATCGTCGGTGTTGGACTCGCCCGTACCTTTGCTCAGACGCTGGTCGAGAGAGACTCAAGCATCACCATCGGACTCATTCCCTGCGCCGTCGGTGGCTCGTCGATCTCGACCTGGGAACCTGGCGGCTATCACAAACAAACCAAGTCCTCTCCATTCGATGACACCCTAAAGCGACTCAAAATCGCTCGTCGCGCAGGTGAGGTGAAGGCAATCCTCTGGCATCAGGGCGAATCGGATAGTACTGCCAAGAACGCACCGCAATACCAGGAACGACTCGACCTTCTGATCTCGCGACTGAGGCAAGCCTCCGGCGGTTCGGAGATTCCTTTTCTCGTCGGTCAGTTAGGACAATTCGAGGGCAAGCCGTGGAACGAACATCGCCAGCAAGTCGATGCGGCACATCGGTCGCTTCCCGATCGGATTTCAGCAACCGCGTTCATCTCCTCCAAAGGACTCACCGACAAGGGCGATCAAACACACTTCAGCGCTGACTCCTATCGAGAGTTGGGGCGTCGTTACGCCAGCGCATTCCTGTCGCTCGAATCCAAAAATGCTTCCGGCGAATACACGTTCGCCTCCAGCGATTGGCCTTGGTGGCGCGGCCCCGACCGCAACGGTCACGCCGACGAGCACCAACAACCGCCGACGAAGTGGAGCAGCAACGAAAACATCCTGTGGAAACGCCCCCTTCCCGGCCGAGGACACGGATCACCGATCGTTGTCGGAGAATACCTCTATCTCCCCACCGCCGATCGAAAGCGAAAGGTGCAAACCGTTCTCTGTCTCCATCGCGATACCGGTGAAGTACTTTGGGAAACCATCGTGCATCGCGGCGGCATCATGAAGAAAAATCAAAAGGCTTCGCAGGCCTCTTCGACCCTCGCGTGTGACGGCCAGCGACTGTTCGTCAACTTCCTCAATGATGGCGCGGTCTACACGACGGCACTCACGCGCGACGGACAGCAGCAGTGGCAGCACAAAATCTGTGACTACGTCATCCATCAAGGATACGCCTCATCGCCCGCGATCTACAAAGACCTTGTCATCGTTTCGGCCGACACCAAGCATCGACGTGGAGGCGCAATCGTGGCACTCGATCGAGAGACCGGTGAAGAACGCTGGCGCAAGGAACGCCCCTCGATGCCCAACTACCCGTCGCCTGTCGTGCTCACCGCCGCGGGAAGGACGCAAGTGATCCTGACCGGTTGTAAGTTAGTGTCGAGCTTCGATCCGGCAACCGGCCGAAAGCTCTGGGAAATCGAAGGCGCAACCACCGAATGCGTGACCTCGACTGTCACCGACGGCACCCTCGTGTTCTCCAGCGGCGGCTATCCCGACAACCATGTCGCTGCGATTCACGCGGACGGGAGCGGTAAAGTCGCTTGGCGAAACGGGGATCGAGTCTACGTTCCCTCGATGCTGCTAAAAGACGGCTATCTGTACGCGATCCTCGATGCGGGTATCGCCGTCTGTTGGAAAGCGGACACCGGCGAAGAGCAATGGAAGAAGCGTCTGGGCGGCACGTTTAGTTCATCGCCGGTGCTTGTCGGTGACCACATTTACGCCATCGACGAGAATGCCGAGATGACGATCTTTGCTGCCAACCCCGGTGCCTTTGAGAAGATCGCCGTGAACAAGCTCGACGGCGATTCGTTCGCGACGCCCACGATCGCGGGTGACCGAGTCTACCTTCGCATCGGCACCCGACAAAATGACGAACGTCAGGAAATGCTGTACTGCATCGGGCAGTGACATCGCCCGACCGGCGACTCTTTGGTCCTAGGCATTCTCTTCGATTTGACTCTCTCGTGCCGAAGACGGTTGGTGGAGAGGGGTTTGGTTTGTTGGCACCGAGTGTCATTGACGTCGAGCTGGTCCAACCCACCGATGCTTGATCGACAGGTTTGTTGCCGCGAGTCAGTCCGTCGTCTCGACGAGTCGTGTCTTGGTTGCGGATGGCGGCTTCAGGTGTGAATCCATAAACCCATAGATGAGCTGGCGCGATTCATGTGCGACGGAGTGACCGCGGCCGTGTGCGTAGAATCCAAAGTTCTGCGGCGCCGACTCGAGCTCGTACACCTCCATCACTTTCATGAGCATCAGCAGCCGTTGACGCTGGGTCGGGCCGTACCCATCGTTGAGGCCTGACACGTCGAGGAACGCACGCGGCGCGATCAACGCCATGATCTCGTGAAAGTCGATCGGCGGCATCTCCTTCTTCAGTAACGCTTCTCGTATCGGCTTGAAGTAAACGTACCAACGATCACGGGACCAGGACTCGACACGCGTGTTGTGCCGAAAAAAGGATGCACCGCAATTGCAGGCCGATGCCTTGATACGATCATCGTAGGCGGCGAGGAACATCGTTCCGTGTCCACCGAGCGAATGCCCAAGTGCCCCAATACGCTCGTGGTCGACCTCATTCAAACTCTGCAGCACATCGATCGCGATGGAATGTTCGTGGGTGAATTTTCCGACCGCGGTCCACTCAGGGTGCCGTTTGTGAAACGCGGCCGTGTCATAGGGACCCTTCGCTGGAATCCGATGTCCTGACACGAAGTGCTCCGGCGCGATGATGACGTACCCGCGGCGGCACAGGTGATCGAGGTATGCCTTGTCGGGGTTGTCGATCAGCCCGGCGACGCGTTTTTTTCCATACTTGTAGGTCCCATGCAAAGCCACGATCGCGGGCGCGGGAGTTTCGACCTCGAGCGGAATTCCAAGATAAGCGTGAGCTCGCTCATCGGGCTCCACGGCATAGCTGATCAGCCGCCGCCGATAAATGCCGTCGACAACCACTTCTTCATGCACCTTTAAATCAAGGGGCGGTTTCTCAGGCTTGTACTGATCACGAATCAAATCAAGGAAGCGTCGCTTGAGGACTGAACGTCGCGCATGCCAGTCGTCCACGGACTCAATGCCGTTGGTTAAGTCATCCCAGGTGGAGCGAATCTCGGGGACATCGAACAACTCCGGCTGCGCACGATTCTGAGCGTTCGCGGCAAATGAACTGCCAAGTAAGACTAGTAGAGATAGAAAGATGTAGGCAGTCTTCACGGTGTGTCTCCTCGACGTCGTTTTTGCGCACGTCATACGATTCAGGCGATCTCAATCGCGCATTAGAACACCAACTCGCGAACGATCACCATGCTTCATTGTGAATCCGTTCGGAGTGCAGCTGACACTCCGGGTCGTCGCTACTTCGCCCTCGAACGCAGAATCGCGCCGGTACGTCGCAGATGAATCGCTTGGTCGTCGTCATAGAGAGCCCCCCTCAGATCGACCAAATAAAAATCCACGTCCTGAATCTTCGCGTCACGCAGGTCCGCACCACACAAATTCGCCTTGCGTATCTCCTCCGGTGCCTTGAAATATTGATCGTCGTAGTCGTCGGTGTAGAAACCGGTTCGGGTACCTTCGCTGGGAAAAAGACTCTCCACAAGCCCGCTTCGCGTCGAACCCATATGGAAGGTGCACCCGCAAAGGTCCGCGCCGCGGAGATCCGCATTCTCCCAGTCGATGTCCCCCAAACCCGTGTTGCTCAGGTCCGCATTCCGAAAGTCTGCGCCCGGCAACCTCGAGCCCGTGAGATAGGCACCGCGGAGGTCGGCTCCGTGAAACAGAATTTCGTGAGCCTGGATGTTTTCCAAGTCGCAGCGTTCCAGTCGCGAGCCATGAAAGTCGACTTCATCGAGTAAGGCCCGCCGCAGGGACAAACCTTGAAGCTTCGCATTGCGCAATCGCGCGTTGCGAAAGTCCGTGCCCTCGAGGATTGCGCCCGTCAGATTGCAATTCGTCAGCTCGGCACCAAGAAACGACGCGTCGCTCAGGTCAGCACCCGTAAAACCACAACGGCGGAGACTCGCGTTTGAAAAGTCCGCGTGACGGAGGTCCGAGTTGGCAAAGCTCACATCCTCCAGCGAGGCATCGCCAAATCGACAACCCGTCATGGTGGCGGCGGTGAAGCTTGTACCGTCGATTCGTGCACCGTGAAAGGATGTCGTCTCAAGCCAGGAGAATTCGGCATCGACCTTCTCCAACTTCGAGTTGGCGAAGTCCGCCTGAGAAAGATCCGTGCCCTTGAAGTCCGCTTCCCGCAGGAAAATGTTATTCCAGTTTGCGTCCGCTAGCAGCGCTCCTGCAAACGTTGGCGAAGCGTTCTTGGGCCTCCACTCCGGCTGGCACGCGAGCAGCACCGACGCCGCGAGTGGCGAGACCTCGACGTTCGAGTTCGCTATTCGACGCAAGGCATTCATTGCTTGATCAACGTGGTGGACGTGCGTGACGACTTCAGTAACGACATCACGATGGATCGGAAGCGGTGATAGGCTTCCGGCGTTCTTCGCACGCAATTGATCGGCGAAGTGCTTGGCGGCGAGTACGGCTTGCACAACGCGGTGCCGCAACAATCGAGCGAGGCCGCGACGAAACAAATCGACGCTCTCGATCGAACGGAGAAACCTGATGAGTTGCAGCATCGCAGGAAAAACGCGGTCGGGTTTGAGTTTCAAGGCACGCACGCAAAAAGCTCCCACCGCATCCCTCGTGATCTCCGGTGGCATAAGACGGGCGGAGGCTGACAAGATCGCTTCGGCAGTCGAACTCATCGATCGATGTTCGCAGAACTCCTCGAGGATCAGGCAGCAGAGTTCGGGATTTTTTACACGGTGATCGGTCGCACTTAGAAAGCGTGAATACACCGATTGAATCAACTCGGGACGCTCCGAGAGCAAGTATTCAATGACATCGTCGTTGGTCCAAGGCGCGAGGCGGCGTGACATGCCGAGTCTCGCCTTGGATTGGGAACTGAAGACAACGAACCTTGATTCTGCTTCGCGTGCGACCACCTCCACGTCAGCGTCATCAAGGAGAGCCACGTTCAGCGCCGGGTCAATGGTCGCCGCCAAGTGGCGGAGCGCCATCGACTTTCCAGCGCCCGCTTCGCCGTCGAGACGCAACGTACCAACGCCGTATGACGAGACAACGGTGGCAACCACGTCCTCGAGAAGTAAACTCGCTCCCGTTTCGTGAGAATGCACACGCGGTCGAACGGGAGCGACAGCGGGATCGACCATCATTTCACCCTTGCCTTGTTGGAGGCGATTCCGGTTCGTCGTAGCGTCATCCTTTCGGCTTGCCACACGAACGCTTGCCAAGCAACCAAACGGAAGAAAAGATCAATGTGCCGAAATCACGCGCGTCTTGCAACCAAATTGGAGCAATACCAAGGCGTGGGAACCGTCAATCACCGCTCGAACATGACAGCGATG